>CAYSBM010000176.1:3839-6730 GCA_964429095.1 uncultured Solibacteraceae bacterium
TGATCATTTTCGTCACGGCCTATCATCAACATGCCCTGGCGGCTTTCGATGCCGGCGCCGTGGATTACCTGCTCAAGCCTGTCCGGCGGGAGCGGCTGGAGGCTGCTCTGGCTAAAGCCCGCGTGCAACTGGCTGCGATGGCGCCTCCCGCGGTTTCCGCTCCGCCCGCGCCTCGCCGAATTGCCGGACTAAGCGGAGGCGAAATACACCTGCTTGATCCCGGCGAGATCATCGCCTTCATGGCGGAAGGAGAACTAGTACACATTGTCACGGCGGCGCGCCGGTACCTGGCCCGGCATACGCTGAAGCAGTTGGAAGCCGCTCTCGACCGGCCGCGTTTCCGCCGGGTGCGCCGCAGCGTCATCGTCAACACGGATCATATCCAGACAGTAAGCCCTCTTAGCAGCCGGCGCTGGTTGTTGAAAATGTCCAATGGGTTGCAAGTAACCGTCAGCAAGCGCTTGGCAAGCGCCATCCGCAGGGAATTGAAATGGTAGGCGGATGTCCGCCTGCCTTCTGAGCGGGACCGCTCGCCGCCGAGGCCGGCCCGTCCATGGGAATTTCCTCGGTCCCGGACGGGCAACTTTGCATACTGGAACTGGATCCTATGCGGCGTTTCCCCTGTCTGGGTTTGGTGCTCACCTTTCCTCTGCTGGCGCAAACCGGCATGATTACAGGGAAGGTGACGCTGGAGGCCACCGGCGACCCCGTGCATCACGCTACCGTGATGCTGGTCCAACTGCGGCGCAGCGTGCAAACCGACCAGCAAGGCAATTACATATTCCAGAACGTTCCTGCGGGCAGTTACGAATTGCTCGCGCATATGCACCCGTTTTCCGACGAGCGCCGCAAGACGCAGGTAACGGCGGACGCGGCGGCGGTGGTGGACTTCCGGTTGAAGATCGCCCCGGTGCATGAGCAGATTACCGTAACGGCCTCAGGCCAGGAGGAAACCACTCTAAGCGCCATCCAGAGCGTCACCACTATCGAGAATATGCAATTGACGGCCAAGAGCGCCGCCAGTTTGGGCGAAGTGCTGGACGGCGAACCGGGCGTCGCCAAACGCAGCTCCGGTCCGGGAACCTCGCGGCCGGTGGTGCGCGGTTTCGACGGCGACCGCGTACTCATTCTCCAGGACGGCATGCCCAGCGGGACCCTGTCCTACCAAAGTGGCGACCACGGCGAACCGGTGGAGGCCACTTCGCTAGACCGGGTGGAAGTCGTACGTGGACCGGCCACACTGCTTTATGGCAGCAACGCCATAGGCGGCGTGATCAACGTCGTGACCTCGCATCACCAGGAGCACCAACACCCCCACGAAGGCTTGCGGGGGCATGTGACCGGGGAAGGCGGCTCGAATAACGCCATGGGCGGCGGCAGCGCCGGTTTCGAATACGGCCGCGAGCACTGGATGTTGTGGGGCGGCGGCGGCGGCCAGCGCACGGGCGACTACTCCACGCCCCTGGGGAAGATCATCAACTCCGGCACCGAAATAAAGCAGGCCAGCGCTGGACTCGGCCATTTTGGCCCCAAGATTTTCGGCAGCGTGAGCTACGGGATCCAGGAAGGCGTCTATGGCGTGCCGGCGCCTCCAGAACCAGCAGGCCACGTGGTTGGGGACCCGGGTGGTGGCGAAGAGCACGAGCATGAGCTTGTCAACCTCGAGTTTCGCCGTCAGAACCTGCACGCCAGCGTCGGCGTCAAGCAAGTGAGCGCGTGGATTGAAAAGTTCGCCTTGAATCTCAACTACAGCGACTGGAACCATAAAGAAAGGGACGCGGCCACCGCCAGCGTCCACAATGAGTTCTGGAACAAGCAGTTCTCCTACCGCGGAGTCTTCGACCAGCACAGGCGCGGCCGTTTTTCCGGCAGCTTCGGCTTCATGGGCATGCGGCGGGACTACAACGCGGTGGGCGGCGAAGTTACCACGCCGCCGGTCATTCAGAATTCAGCCGCTGTGTTTGCGCTCGAACAGGCCGACTTTGAGCACTTCCGCCTCCAGTTCGGCGGACGTTTTGAACACAACGGCTATCAGCCCCGGGGATTCGAGGGCCGCTCATTTGACGGTGTTTCCGCCTCCGCCGGCATCCAGAAGCCGCTCTGGGAAGGCGGCGTGCTGGTGGGCAATTACACACACTCGTTCCGCGCCCCGGCGCTTGAAGAGCTTTACGCCTACGGGCCGCACGCCGGCAACCAGACCTTCGAGATAGGCAACCTGAGGCTCCGGCGCGAACTCGGCGAAGGGTTGGATTTCGCTCTGCGCCAGCGGGCGGCGAAGTTTCGCGGCGAGGTCAATTTTTTCCATTACTGGCTGCGCGATTACGTGCATTTGGTCCCGACCGGCAACATTCAGGACGGCTTGGTGGCGGCCCAATACCGGCAGGGTGATGCGCGGTACCGGGGCGTTGAGGCCCGGGCCGATTGCGCCTTGGCGAGCGATATCTGGCTGAATCTGGGACTTGATACAGTGCATGCCACGCTTACCTCCACCAACACTCCAGTGCCGCGCATCCCGCCGCTGCGCGCCCGCATCGGATTCGATGCCGGCTACAAAGGCCTCCGCCTGCGGCCGTCCTTCACCGCCGCCAACCGCCAGGACCGCATATACCCGACCGAAACGCCCACGGCCGGCTACGGTGTGTTTGATCTTTCGGCCGCATACATCGTCACCACAAAGCACGTCATGCACATCTTCGGCGTCACAGCTTACAACTTGGGCGATAAGCTTTACCGCAACCACCTTTCCTTCATCAAGGAATACGCGCCGGAGACCGGCCGCGGCGTCCGGTTCAACTACACCCTGCAAGTTTTCTGACTGCCACGAGATACTGGAGGAAGTGTCCCAACACACTCAACCATCGCCGGCGGCCAGCCGCCTGCTGGTGCTGGCG
>CAYSBM010000177.1:0-6406 GCA_964429095.1 uncultured Solibacteraceae bacterium
CACCGGACAATTCACTTGCTAATTCAACCGGACAAGTTGACATGCTACCGACACGAGTTTCGGCTATACTGTCAGAAGCTGCCACGGCAGCCGGATATTACTAGAACGATCACCAGCGGGTGAGAGACTTATGGGAAGGCGGTGCAAATCCGCCACTGCCCCGCAACTGTAAGCGGCATGCTGTGAGGCCGCGCGGCCACTGCGCAAGTGGGAAGGCCGCGCCTCGCGCCAGCGAAAAGCCCGCCGCGAGTCAGGAGACCGGTCTTCGAGCCCTACCTAGTGAGCCACGTTCCGAGGGAGAGCGTCTCATGTTCCATGTTCGTCAACTCACATCCATTACTCTGATTTCCATTTTCACTGGTAGCGTGTGCCCGGCCGGCAGCGCCATCCGCGGCGTAGTGCTGGATCCTTCCGGCAACAGCATCGGCGGGGCGCGCATCGAATGCGCCGGTAAACACGCCGCCACCGACGCGGAGGGGCGCTTTGTGATCGCGGGTGTCGCCTCTTGTGAGGCTGCGGTTTCCGCGCCTGGTTTTGCGAGCGCCAAGGCCAGCATTGAGAACACCAAGGAAGCGCGCATCACCTTGCAGATCGCCGGCTTGAGCCAGCGTGTTGTGGTATCGGCGACGCGGTCCCAGACGACAGTCGAGGAAGCGGGCGTTGCAGCTTCAATCATTACGCGGTCCGATCTGGCCCAGCGCGAATTCCCGATGGTGTCGGACATGCTCCGCGAAGTTCCCGGGCTCGCTGTTTCCCGAACCGGGCGCGACGGCGCATTGACTTCGGTCTATGCGCGGGGCGCACAACGTACCGCTACGCTGGTCTTGCTGGACGGCGTGCCGCTGAATGATCCCGGCGGCGAAATGAACTTCGCCAACCTGACTTCCTCGGCGTTGGACCGCATCGAAGTCGTCCGCTCACCCGAAAGCGTCTTGTTCGGGGCCGAAGCCTCCGCCGCAGTGGTGCAGATGTTTAGCCGCCGCGGCGACCCGGAAGGCACCGTCCCCCATGGTTGGCTTAGCTACCAACGGGGCAGCTTTCAAACCGACCGCTGGGCGGCGGGGCTATCTGGAGGCGCTGGCGGCCGTTTCGACTATTCTCTGACCGCCGAACAGCACCATACGGTGGGCGAATTCATCAACGACTTTCACCGCAACACATCCGGCACCGCCAATCTGGGTTACCGGTTGGCCTCTTCGACGTCGCTGCGCGGGATCTTCCAGAGTTATGACGCCGGATTAGGGACTCCCGGCGAAGTGGGCTACGGCGTTTTCAATTACGACGCCAACCAGTTCAGCCGCGATTAAGCTGTATCGCTGCGGCTGGATGACGCCCGGGCGTCTCACTACGTCCAGAGCGCCAGCTTCAACTACCATAAGCTGCACGACGTCTTCACCGATAACGGTTTGGGCGGTCCTTACCCGTTGGCCGCCCTGGTTCGCGACGTCACCACCCCGCAGAAGCGCACTTATCTGGTCGGGTTGCTCGATCCCGCGCATTTGCCCCCGGCTGGGAGCTTGGCGCCGGGCATGCGCATTGCCACGACCACCGTTTACATGTGGCCCATGGATCCTTACGTCAGCGACACGGAGCGCAAGAGCGGGGAGTACCAGGGCACGCTAACCCATACGGGGGGAGCGCTGGTATTCGGCTACGAGTTCGAACGGCAGGAAGGCAGAATGTCCAGCTATGACGTCTCGCGCGACAACCACGGCGTGTTCCTGCTCAAGCAGCACAGGCTGGGCCGGCGCGTGTTCCTCTCTGCCGGCGTGCGCTCGGAGCACTCCAGCGCATTCGGTTACAAATGGGCGCCGAGGGGAACCGCTAGCGTGCTGCTATCTGGAGAACACGGGCCGCTTTCCTCCACCTACTTCCGCATCAGCGCCGGCCGCGGCATCACCGAACCAAGCCTGCTGCAAAACTATGCCCGCGAGGCCTGGTACACGGGGAATCCACAGTTGCGGCCCGAGAAAACGTCTTCCTATGAAGCCGGCCTGGTGCAGGAATGGTTCCACCGCCGGTTACGGACCGAGACCGCGGTCTTCCATAACTCGTTCACCGACCTGATCGCTTTCGTCTCAATGCCGCCCCCCATCTGGGGAACCTGGGAAAACGTGGAGGCCAGCAAAGCGCGCGGCCTGGAATTCTGCGTCCAGGCGCGCCCGCTGAAATATGTGACGGTGAACGCCGCCTACACCCGGCTATGGACGCGGATTATTGCTTCCAACGCTCCCAACAGCCCCTTCACCGGCGTGGGACAAGAGTTGGGCCGGCGGCCTGGCAACTCCGGCGCGCTTTCAGTGACCATCGCGCCGTCCCGCTGGTCTTTTCAAGCCGGCGCGATACTGGTTGGGGAACGCCAGGACAGCGACATTTTCGGCGTCACGCGCAACCCGGGATATCAGAATGTCTACGCCGGCGGGAGCTGGCGCGCACACAAGCACGTCTCGCCGTTCCTACGTGCCGAAAATCTGCTCAACACCCGCTACTATGAGGTGTTGGGCTATAGCTGCCTGTCGCGAACGTTGAAAGGGGGTCTGCGGTTGGAATGGTAGTGCGGGCGGCGGTCCTCCACGTGGCGCTGGCGCTGGTGGTTTGCGCCGCTCCGCGCAGGATCGTCTCCACGGCCCCCAACATCACTGAAATCCTGTACGCGCTGGGCCTGGGCGACCGGGTTGTGGGCGTAACCGACTACTGCCATTACCCGCCCGAGGTGCGCAACAAACCTAAGATCGGGCCGTTCATACGGCCCGATCTGGAGGCCATCGTGGCGCTACAGCCGGACCTGGTGATTATCCAGAAGAACCCTCTCCAACTGTTTCCGCGCCTGCGCGGCTTAGGACAGAACGTTCTGGAGGTGGACCACGACACGGTCGCGAATATCTACCGCTCCATCGAACAGATCGCGGCGGCGGCGGGCGTGGCCGCAAGTGGCCGTGCACTGCGTGCGCGCATGGAGGCCGGGCTGGCGGAAATTCGCCGCCGCACGGCGCCGTTGCCGCGGAGGACGGTGCTCTTCGTAGTGGGCCGCACAGCCAATTCCATTGAGGATCTTGTCGCCGTGGGCGGCGCTTCCTACTTGAACGATCTTCTGACGGCCGCCGGCGGCGCCAACATGCTCGCGGATTCCCCGGCCGCTTATCCCAAGGTTCCCCGAGAGGAGATTCTGGCGCGCAATCCGGAAGTGATCATCGACATGGGCGACATGACCGGCACCGAAGGCGTAACCGAGGCTCGCAAGCAGGCCGTGGTCGAACTGTGGAACCGCTACCCGCTGCTGCGCGCGGTGCGAGAGCGGCGGGTTTACGCGGTCGCCTCTGACATTTTCGTTGTGCCGGGCCCGCGCATCGTGGAAGCCGCGCGCGAATTTGCGCGCATGCTCCACCCGGAGGCGGGCCTATGACGCTGCTGTACCAACTCCGCGGCGTCGGAATGCGCTATGACGGCGCCGAAGTCCTCTCGGGCATCAACCTGGACTTCCCTATCGCGCAGATGGCGACCATAGTCGGCTCAAATGGGGCGGGAAAATCCACCCTGATCGGCGGCATGAGCGGGCTGCGGCACGGCTACACTGGCCATTGCACCTACGAAGGCGTGGAAGTCAGCCGCTGGCAACGGCGCGGATTTGCGCGCCGCGTTTCGGTGGTTCCGCAAAGCTTGCGTCTGGAATTCCCGTTCACCGCCGAGCAGGTCGTGAGGATGGGCCGCACACCCTTCTGCGACGGGCTGTTCGAGTCGCCCGAGGACCGCGAAGCCGTAGAGCGCGCTATGGAAATCACCGACACCACGGCCTTCCGGAACCGCGATTTCCGCTCCCTGAGCGGCGGCGAACGCCAGCTGGTGGTGCTGGCCTCCGCTCTAGCCCAGTCGCCGCAGGCGCTCCTTCTAGATGAGCCTACTTCGTTTCTGGACTTGAAGCACCAGGTTTCCATCTACCGGCTGCTGCGGGAACTCCGGGAACAGGGCCTGCTGATTATTACAGTCACCCACGACTTGAATCTCGCCGCCGCGTATTCAGACCGCGTGGTGATGCTCAAGTCCGGGCGGGTGGCCGCCGATGGCCCGCCGCCGGAAACTCTGAACAGTAGCCTGATCGAGGAAGTATTCGGCGTGCGCAGCCATGTGTGGAAGGCGGCCGGCGGGAGGCCATGGATCGTGTATGGTGATTAGCGCCGCTCCGCAACGCCGATTTTGGTCCGCACTCGCCCTGGCGCTCGCGGTGGCGCTGGCCGCAGGAGTACTGATGCCGCTGGTGGGCTCGTCAAGAATCAGCTACGTGCGGGCGTTTGCCGGACTCTCTCCGGACCACGAAATTCTGTTCTACGCCCGCCTGCCCCGTGTGCTGCTGGCCATGCTGGCGGGCGGTACGCTGGCCAGCGCCGGCGTGCTGTTCCAGGCGCTGCTGAGAGACGCTCTGGCTACTCCCTACACACTCGGCATTTCCAGCGGCGCGTCGCTCGGCGCCGTCGCGGCAATCTGCTTCGGCTGGCAACAGGTGTTGCGCCTGCCCGCGGTGTGGGTCGCGGCGTTCGCCGGCGCCGCCCTTACGCTGTTTCTGGTGATGGGCGTGGCGACCGAAGGCAAGCGCATGTCAAGCTTTACACTATTGCTGGCCGGGGTGACCATTAACAGCATCTGCCTGGCGCTGATCCTGTTCTTGCATTACATGGCCAATCTGGGACAAAGTTTCGCTATCGCACGCTGGATGATGGGCGGCATCGACGCCGTCGAGTACCGGACGCTGGGCTGGGTGGCTTTGGCTGTTCTGCCCGTGGTTGGCGTGATTTTCTCTCAGTCGCGCCAGTGGAACCTGCTGGCCGTGGGCGAAGATTGGGCGGCGGCACGCGGCGTGCCCGTCTCGCGCCTGATTCTCACCGGGTACCTGGCCGGCTCGTTCATCACCGGAACGGTCACGGCGCTCACCGGCCCCATCGCCTTCGTAGGTTTGATCGTCCCCCACGCTTTGCGCCTGCGGTTTGGTGCGGACCACCGCCTTCTTGTGCCATGCTCTTTCTTGGTGGGCGCTGCGTTCTTGGCAGTGTGCGACACGGTGTCCCGGACGGCGCTCGCCCCGACGGAAATCCCGGTCGGTGTGATTACAGCTCTGGCCGGCGGCCCGTTCTTCATCTGGCTGCTGCGCTCGCGGAGAAGGAGTCTGTGGCTCTGATTTGGCTCTGAACACCAAAGGTAAGATTTACCTGGTGCGGCATGCCGAGCCGGAAAAGGCAGGTCTGCTGCTGGGGCGGACCAATCCCCCGTTGAGCGAGGGAGGCCGTGTGCAGGCCTGCCACGCATTGAGAGAGTTGGACGCCGAAATCATTTATTCCAGCCCTCTGCGGCGCGCCCTGGAGACCGCGGCGCGCATCCCGCTGCTGAGGCCTTTCGAGATCAGCGAGGAGCTGGCGGAGATTTCCTACGGCGCCTGGGACGGCAAGTCCTGGTCCGAAATCGAGGCGCTCGATCCGGAACTGGCGCGCCGCAAGCTGGAGGATTGGTATGGCGTTACGCCTCCCGGCGGCGAGCCGCCCGAAGCGTTCCGCGAGCGCGTTGCTTATGCGGTCGGCATCATCCGGAGCGGGCCATTGCCGGCCATCGTCGTGGCTCACGCCGGGGTGAATGCGGAGATCGCGCGGCAGCTCACCGGGGTGGATCCAGCCGCGTTCCACATGAATTACTGCGAGGTTCGCGAGATCGCACTGTAAACGGCCACGTCCGGCACGGCGCCTGGGGTCCTTAAGAAACGCCTACGCGATGTTCGCGCGATGCGAAGCATCCTGGCACGCCCGCGGTGCTATGATAAGTTTCCGGTTTCGGAGTTCATCTATGCATACCTCCTCATCGCGAAGAAGCTTTTTGAAAGGCGCCGCTGCCGCCACTGCGGCAAGCTACGGCCGCATTCTAGGAGCCAACGACCGCATCCGAGTCGGTTTGATCGGTTGCGGAGGAATGGGCGGCGGTGCCCTGGCCACCTTTCTGCTTTTTGACGACGTCCAGTGCGTGGTCTGCTGCGACGTCGACGACGCCATGATCGGCAAGACCTTGAAGCGCAACGAAGCCCGCCTGCCCACACAACCCGACGTGGTGAAAGACTTCCGGCGCGTGATTGAGCGCAAGGATGTGGATGCGCTGATCGTTTCCACTCCCGACCACTGGCATGCGCTGCCCACAATCTACGGTTTTCAGGCTGGAAAAGACGTCTACGTTCAAAAGCCGCTCGCAGTGACGGTGGGCGAAGGGCGGGCCATGCTGGAGGCTGCCAAACGCTACGAGCGCGTAGCGCAGATGGGCACGCAATGGCGTTTCGGGCCTCATTACCGGGAAGCGGTCGAGTTCGTTCAGTCCGGCAAACTCGGCAAGATCCGCCAGGTCCGCGCGTGGGCCTACTTGGACTGGGTGGGCGGCATTG
>CAYSBM010000177.1:6416-6703 GCA_964429095.1 uncultured Solibacteraceae bacterium
TAACCCGCCCGACAGCGCTCCGCCTGAAGGCGTGGATTATGAGATGTGGCTGGGCCCGGCGCCCAAGCGCCCCTTCAACAAGAACCGCTTTCACTTCAACTGGCGCTGGTTCTGGGATTACGGAAACGGTTTGATGAGTGATTGGGGTGTGCATCTGATCAACATCGCCATGTGGGCCATGGGCTACAATCCTCCCCGGACCATCACCTCGACGGGCGGCAAAATGGTGGTTGACGATAACACTGAAACCCCCGACACCCAGATCGCGGGCTTCGACTTCCCGTCTT
>CAYSBM010000178.1:0-3849 GCA_964429095.1 uncultured Solibacteraceae bacterium
GGCGGCGTCAAGACTCGGCGAAAGTGTCGCCTTCCCTGGCGGCAACCCACACTCGGGTATTGTTGACCGGCCTCCATTACCTTCGGGCCCGCCGCCTTGGGAAACCTTACGGCTTTTCCGGCCAAGAGTGCTTCGGATAGCGCCGCATAAGTTCACGCCGCAGCCGGGGATAGAGACGTTGCCAGAATCCTGCCAGATCCGTGGTTGTTTGCACGGGACGGTGGTTGGGGGCGAGCAGACGCACCACCACGGGAACTTGGCCCCGCGCCAGACGCGGGGTCTCGTGCAACCCGAAGAAATCCTGCAACCGGGATTCGATCCAGGGCGGCGCCGCAGCCTCGTAGTGCACCTTCACCTGCCTGCCGCCGGGCAGGCGCACCCGCACCGGAGCCACTTCTTCCAAATTCCGCAAGCCTTCGCGACCCAGGCGCTGCTGGAGCGTGCGCAAGAACCCGCCGCCGCGGCAAGCCTGCTCCAGCTCAGCGAAGCTGCGCCTGCCGCGCGCTTGATCCTCGATTGCCCGCCGGAGGTCCTCCTCACCCAGCGCGGGCACATCCGAGTGTGCCGCCGCGAAACGAACTCGAGCCAAAAACGACTCAAGTTCGCCCGGCTCAACAAAACGGTCTACCCCGGCCTCCAGAGCCTTTTCCGCCAATAAACGGCTCGCCAGCTCCGGGTCCGGCCGCTGGCTGCGGCTCTCTTGAATCGCCAGCCGCTCATAGAACAGCGCACTCACCGCCTCCACACGTTCCGCCGTGCGGTTCCACTCCAGCCAGCTACGCTCCTCGATGCGGTCGGAGTAGAAATCCAGCAGCCATTCGGGGCGTATGGCGCTGGCCAAACGAACCAGCGGCAAGCCGTGCTCCCGGCGTTGTTCGATATCCACAGCCACCAGGAACTCATGGGAACGCACTGCGCTTTCCCGCGCCAGCACGGCCGAGCCTCCCGCAGAAAGCAGCAGTTCCCTTCCCTGGCGGCGCCGCGCCACCCGGTCCGGAAACCCCGCCAGGACAGCCGCCAGCAACGCATCGTCGCCGCCTTCGCGTCCCTCGCCTGCCGGAGCGTAGCGCCGGATCTGGCGGTAGAGGCGCTGGGTGGAGGGCTGCCAGGAAGATTCTGACAAGACCAGAAGGTCTGAGATTCCTGATACACTTTCTCCGGGCGCAAGCCTTTCTCCAGCGCCCAGCACAGCCGCCAGCCGGCAGCCGCCGTCGCCGGCTCCGCGCCGTCCCGCCTCCACAACCAGGCGCGCCAGGCGCGGATGCAATGGCAGACGGACCATTTCTCTGCCCGTCGCAGTCAATTCGCCGGCGGCATCCACCGCGCCCAATCGTTGAAGCAATTCAGCGGCGGCAACGGCGGCCGTGGCCGGCGGCGGGTCCAGCCATTCCAGATCCGCGAATCCCGCAAAACCCAGGGCGCGCAAACCCAGCAGCGCCTCGCTCAGTTCACGGCGCAGGATGTCCGGGGCGGCCTGCTCGCGCCGCCGCAGGTAGTCCTCTTCCGTGTACAAACGGACCGCGCGGCCCGCGCGCGGGCGCGCGGCGCGCCCGGCGCGCTGCCGGCAGGAGGCCTTGCTGACACGCTCAATTTCAAGCGAGGCAAGCCCGGTCCAGGGCGAGTCGCGGGCCACGCGGGCCAGCCCGCTATCGATGACCGCCGTCACCCCGTCAATGGTGATGGAGCTCTCGGCCACGTTCGTAGAGAGGATCAGTTTGCGCTGCGGGGCGGGCGCCACGGCGCGGTCCTGTTCTTGTGGTGAAAGGTCGCCGTGCAAAGGCACGGCCATCAAGCCGGCGCGCCGGGCCAGGCGTTCACAGGCGCGCATCGTCTGCCGGATTTCGCGGGCACCTGGCAAGAACACCAGCACGTCGCCATCCAGGCCTTCGGCAACCAGCCTGGCCAAAGCGGAAGCCACCAGATCCTCCAGAGGCGCCGCCGTCTGCGGCGTATGGCGCACATCCGCCTCAAACAAACGTCCTTGCGAAACCAGGCGCGGGCAGCCGCCTAAGAATTGCGCCACTCGCCCGCCCGCCAAGGTAGCCGACATCACCACAATATGCAGATCCGGACGCCGTCTTCTGAGCCGTGCCAACAGCGCCAGCGCAAGATCCGCCTCCAGATGGCGCTCATGGAACTCATCCAGCACCACCGCACTCACACCGGCCAACTCGCGATCACTCATCAGACGCCGCACCAGCACTCCCTCCGTCATAAAGCGCAATCGGGTAGCCGGCCCAGCGACTTCTTCAAAGCGAATCTGGTAGCCCACGGTTTGGCCCAGCGGCTTACCCATCTCCGCCGCCACCCGCCGCGCCGCCATGCGCGCGGCCAGCCGCCGCGGTTCGAGCACCAAAACCTGGCCCGGCAACGCCCCAAGCAAGGCGCGCGGCACCCGGGTGGTTTTCCCTGCACCCGGCGGCGCCTCCAGCACCAGACTCGGACAAGCGCGCAAAGAGGCAAGGATTTCGGCAAGGGAGCGGTCAATGGGCAGGGGCTGCATGCGCTGGAGTCCCGGCGCGGCGGCGCGCCAGGAAAGCTATACTTTCTCTTATTGTATTCAAGAGGCGGGCATGATCCAGGCGGCCGTTAGAGGTTTGTTGCGACTCTTGTTCCGCGTCCAAGTGCGCGGAGCCATTGAGCCTCACGAGCGCATGCTCATCGTGGGCAATCACCAGTCGTTCTTGGACGTGGTGCTGCTGTGGGCTTTCTTACCCGTCAAACCGGTGTGGCTGGTGCACACCACCATCGCCTCCCGGCGCATCTTCCGCATCGCTTTGCGCTTCGCTAAACATTTGGTAGTGGACACAACCAGCCCCTGGGCCATCAAGACCATGGTGCATCTGGTGGAAACCGGCCAGCCCGTGCATGTGTTTCCCGAAGGCCGCATTACAACCACCGGCTCGCTGATGAAAATCTACGACGGCCCGGCGTTTGTGGCCGCAAAGACCGGAGCCGCGGTCATCCCGGTGATCATCCGCGGCGCGGTCTATTCGCGTTTCAGCCGCATGGGAGCCGGATTTCCAAAACGGACGTTTCCCCGCATCAGCGTCACCATCCATCCTCCGGTGCGCATCCGCATGCCGGAGGCGCCCACAGCCAAATTGCGCCGCCGCTTGGCCAGCGAACAACTGCGCCGCGTTCTGCAAGCGGCCATGGCCGCTTCCCGCAAGCATACGACGATCCAGGAAGCGTTTCTCGACGCGGTGGATCTTTTCGGCCGCCGACGCGGCTGCATCGAAGATCTGCGCTTCCAGGAGCAGAACTACGGCCAGATTCTCAGAGCCAGCCTAGCCTTAGGGCGCCTGGTCGCAAGGCTCACGCGCGAAGGCGAGTATGTGGCCGTGCTGATGCCCAACGTCAGCGCCACAGTCTCCCTCTTGCTGGGGATCATTTCCATGCGGCGGATTCCGGCCATCCTCAACTACACGGCGGGGCTGAGCGGCATGCAGGAGGCTTGCCGGCTCTCGGGAGCGCGCCTGCTGGTGAGTTCCCGCGCGTTTCTCGACAGAAGCAAGCAAGCCGCCGCAGCGGCCAGGATCGAAGGCGTGAGGTTGGTTTACCTGGAGGATCTTCGCCCGCAATTCGGTCTGGCCGACAAGGTTTGGCTCGCAGGGTGGGCAATGCGCGCGCCCCGCCGCGCTGTGCGCCCGGCGAGTCCGCAAGAACCCGCGCTGGTGCTTTTCACCAGCGGCAGCGAAGGCAAGCCGAAAGGCGTCGTTCTCAGCCATGCGGCCATCCTGGCCAACGTGGAGCAATTGCTCTCGGTGATCGACGTCAGTCCGCAGGACAAGTTCTTGACCGCGTTGCCACTGTTTCATGCCTTCGGTTTGACGGTGGGGGCTTTTT
>CAYSBM010000178.1:3859-6695 GCA_964429095.1 uncultured Solibacteraceae bacterium
TCCACAGAATCCGCTATGTGGGCTCGGGCGCCGAGAAGTTGTCAGACGAGGTGCGCCGCGCCTACGCGGAAAAGTTCGGGCTTCGCATCATCGAAGGGTATGGAGCCACCGAAGCCGCACCGGTCATCGCCATCAACACTCCGTTTGCCTATAAGGCAGCAACGGTGGGTGAATTGCTGCCGCTGATCGAGCATCGCATCGAACCGGTGCCAGGCATCGAGAGCGGCGGGTTGCTGCATATCCGCGGGCCGAACCTCATGCTCGGCTATCTCCGCCCGGAACAGCCGGGTGCGTATGAAGCGCCAGACTCGCTTTGCGGCCCCGGCTGGTACAACACCGGCGACGTGGTCGAACTGGATGAGTCCGGTTTCCTCAGCATCAAGGGCCGCAGGAAGCGCTTTGCCAAGGTGGCCGGTGAAATGGTTTCGCTGGACCTGCCGGAGAAGATCGCTGCCGCCGCCTCGCCGCCGCATGCGCACGCGGCAGTGGCCTGCCTGGAGCCGGGGCGGGGCGAAACGATTCTGCTGTTCACCGAAGACGCTTCTCTGCGCCGCGATCAACTGGCGCAGGCAGCCCGCTTGCTGGGCGCGCCGGAAATCGCCCTCCCGCGAAAGATTGTCTGGGTGCGGGAAATCCCGCTGTTGGGCAACGGCAAGACCGATTACGTGGCGCTTGAGCGGATGGCCGCCAACGGGACGCCACCCGCACCGGCGTAACCCCCATGCCTGGCATCTCAAAGCCGGCAAATCTTTCCCGCCAACGCTGGGGATGGTACTTCTATGACTGGGCCAATTCGGCTTTCTCCACCACGGTCGTCACACTCTTTTTCGGACCCTACCTGACCACTTACATTGCCCGCGCCGCCGCCGACGCGCGTGGCTTGTTGTACCCCTTCGGCATCCCGATTGAATCCCGCTCCTACTGGGAATATGTGGTGGCCGCCTCGGTCTTGCTGCAAGCCCTGGTTCTGCCGGTCGTGGGAGCGCTAGCCGACTGCACCGCGCGAAAGAAAGCCTGGCTGGGCGTTTTCGCTTACGCGGGCGCTGCTGCAACCACCGCCATGTACTGGCTGGAAGCGCCGTCGTATCTGAAAGCCGGTCTTCTATACCAAGCCGCCAACCTGGCGATGGGCGCCGCATGCGTAATCTCCAACTCATCCCTGCCGCTCATTGCCACACCCGCCCAGCCTCCTGAGGTCAGTTCGAAGGGCTGGGCTTTGGGCTACATCGGCGGGGGTTTGCTGCTCAGTCTGAACCTGGTGCTCTATCAGTGCGCTCCCGCTTGGGGTTTAAGCGAGACCATGGCGGTGCGGATCAGCATGGGTTCAGCGGGGCTGTGGTGGGCTGTGTTCACCATCCTCCCCATGTTCTGGTTGCCCAACCCGCCGCCGGAGCGCAGCCGCGGGCCGGGCGAGCCCCTTCTGGCAGGCAGCTTCCGCCAACTTCGGCGCACGCTGTCAGGTTTGCGCCGCTACCCGCAGACGCTGCGGTTTTTGGCCGCATATCTCATTTACAACGACGCCATACAGGCAGTGCTGGCCCTGGCTACCCAATTTGGTCACGACGAACTGAAAATACCCCTGTCGTCACTCACCCTCACCATCCTCATGGTGCAATTCACTGCCTTCGCCGGCGCTCTTGGTTTCGGGCGCCTGGCGCGCGCCATCACCGCCAAGCGCGCCGTGATGCTCGCGCTCGCAGCCTGGACATTAGCTCTCGGCTCGATCTATTTCGCCGTCCGCAGCGCGGCGGAGTTCTTCGTGCTGGCGGCAATCGTGGCTCTGATCATGGGAGGAAGCCAGGCGCTCAGCCGGTCGCTATTCTCCCAGATGATTCCTCCCGGCCGGGAAGCCGAATATTTTAGCTTTTACGAGCTGAGCGACAAGAGCACCAGTTGGTTCGGACCTCTGTTATTCGGGCTGGCGCTGCAATGGAGCGGCAGCTACCGCGTGGCCGCGCTTCCTCTGGCGGCCAGTTTCCTGGCCGGCTTGGTGCTGCTCGCCGGGGTGGATGTCCGGCGCGCAGCAATCGAGGCCGGCAACCCGCCGCCGGATGAAAATCAGTAAGCCCAGCGCCAGAGGCTTGCCCCGGCTGTGAAACCGGCGCCCACTGCCGCGTACAGTACGATATCGCCTTTCTTGAGGCGGCCTTCGACCAAGGCGTCGCGAGTGGCCAGCGGCAGCGTAGCCGAGGTGGTATTGCCGTATCTTTCTATGTTGATGATGACTTGCTCGGACGGCAGGCCTAGCCGGTCCGCTGTAGCCTGTATGATCCGGCGGTTGGCCTGGTGGCAGATCAGGCAACTGATATCCTTGCCGGTCATGTTATTGCGCGCCAGCAGGTCGCGGCAGGCCTCGTACATTTTGCGGACGGCGTAAGTAAAAACCGCCTGGCCATCCTGGTGCACATAGTGCAGCTTGGCCTCGACGGGGGCGTGCGACGGGGGCATGCGGCTCCCGCCGGCCGGCATCTTCAGCGCCTCCGCGCCGCTGCCGTCGATTTCGTGCAGGAAATCGATCAGCCCATAACGGCTGTCTTCGGAAGGCTCCAGGATGATGGCCCCCGCTCCATCTCCGAACAACACGCAGGTAGCGCGGTCGGTGTAGTCGACAATCCTCGACATGGTGTCGGCCCCGATCACCATTACCTTCTTGTGCGTTCCGGCAGCCACTAGTTGCGCCCCCACGCTCATCCCATAAAGAAAACTCGAGCAGGCGGCAATCAAATCGAAACCCCACACTCTCTTGGCGCCCAAGCGATGCTGCACCAGACACGCCGTCGAAGGAAAGAACATATCGGGCGTTACCGTGCATACCAATAGGGCGTCGAGATCGGAT
>CAYSBM010000179.1:0-6675 GCA_964429095.1 uncultured Solibacteraceae bacterium
CGGTCCAGGCCCATCAGCGCTACGGCGTGGCGCACCGAACTGATCGTGCCCCGGCGCCCGTATAGCGCCGAGTTCACCACCCGCAGGACCGTCCCTGACAGCACTGGATCGCTTTCGATCTGCGCCGCCACTTGCTTAAGGCCGGCATCTTCACGCGCCAGTGTGGCAACCAGCCGGGTGAGAATGGGCGAGAAGGGCGGAAGCTGATTTAATGCACGCAAGGCACGGGCCTTCAAGCCGGCGCGTGCGCCGTCCATCGCCACAGTCCTCACGTGCAACTTATCGGATGAACCCAACTATTCTTGATTCCGGAACTGCGCACCGCCCACGCCGCCTGCCGTGATAAGCTACCGTCCATGAGGACCACCCGGATATTCGCAGTGCTGCTCCTGTTTTGCGGTCTTGCCGTCACCCCCTTGGCCGCCCAGTGGGACGAAGGAGGCTATGGCGGCGACGTGCCCTATGTTCCGACGCCGCAGCAGGTGGTTGATGCCATGCTCAAGCTGGCCGGAGTCACTAAGAGCGATATCGTTTACGATCTGGGCTGCGGCGACGGGCGCATCGTGGTCACCGCCGCCAAGACTTACGGCGCTCACGGGGTGGGATTCGATCTCAACCCGGAGCGCATCAAGGAGGCTAATGAGAACGCCCGGCAGGCGGGTGTTGAAAAACTCGTCAAGTTCGTCGAGAAAAATCTTTTCGACACCGATCTGCGGGAAGCCAGTGTGGTGACCCTGTATCTGCTTCCGGACGTGAACCTGCGCTTACGCCCCAAGCTGCTGCGCGAACTCAAGCCCGGTTCTCGCATCGTCAGCCACGCCTTCGACATGGGTGACTGGCAGCCGGACAAGAAGATGGAAGTCAACGGCCGTCAGATCTATTTCTGGGTGGTGACGGAAAAAGCTCGCGCCAGCTTCACGCAAGGTCAGCCCGCGGCGCACTAGCCGCTTTGGTCTGCATTTTCCGCCTTGTAGGCCTGCCGGACGATGGCCTCGGCGACGTCGCGCACCTGGGTCCAATGGAGGCTACTGCCCAGTTCGCTGTCGCTGCCGGCAGCTAGGTTGGATCCGCCCCAGATGCGCGCATCTTTGACATCCTCGGCCGCTTGGAGCGCTTCAATCAACTTGGGCACCTGAAACAGATCCTCGTCATAAGGCGACCCGCGGATAATGCTGTAGGTGTAGCGTCCATTGGGACGCTGGCACACCAGGCTGATCAGATTCGTGTGTCCCTGTGCGGCCAGCACCAAACGCGAATGCGGATCGCCGTGCTCGTCGGCGATAACAAAGTTGTACGGGGATTGATACAGAATTTCCGGCTGTGCCGTGATGGGAGCCGTCCCCGCCCGGCCTTCGATGAGATCGTACAGGCGGTCGCAGACTTCGCGGATAGTATGCCGCACCAGATCCGCGTCACCGGCCATTTTGCCGCGCATGCGCTGTTGGCGGTAAGGCTCAAACACCCAGGTGAAGTGGTTTTTCACCAGTTCCTCAAGGTTTACCGGGTACAAGCCCCCGCACACGTCGATCTTATTGTTGTACTGGACGATCCACCTGAGCAGCGGCGTACCCTCGGCGCGCTCCAACATGGCGTGGTATTCGAGCACGAAAGCCGCCAAGCAGACGTCCTGGTCTGCGTTCCAGGTATAGACGTTCACGGGCTTTTGCTTGCGCAGCCAGCGCTCCATTAAACGGCCCTGGCGAACCGCAATGTAGGCCTGCATGGCCGCACTCATGGTGGCTTCGCGCACCACCCCGACATGATGGTCAAAATGAACGTAATGGCCGCGATGGCCGGGGACGTCGTCCATTACTTCCAGGCCGATGGAGTACTCTGGAGCTTCGCGCATGAAGTGCTCCCAGTTTTGGAAGCGCTTCTCCAGCACGTGCACCGCAATGCTTTCAAATCGATCACCCACACCCGTCAGATTAGCGCGGAACAAGAGCTCCGTGGGGGCCGCCTGCGCGGCCGCGTTCTTGCCTTCGGCCGGCGATGGCGCTATTCAGCCTGGCGGAGCCGTTGGATAACGGCGCCGGTGAATTCAGCCGTGGACGCTCCGCCGCCGGCATCCACGGTCAACCGCCGGCCTTCCTCATACACCCCCTCGATGGCCCGGCGCAGCCGCGCCGCGGCGGCGGTCTCACCCAGGTGGTCCAGCATCATCGCGCCCGAGAGCATAATTGCCGTGGGGTTCGCGACTCCCTTGCCCGCGATATCTGGAGCCGAACCGTGAACCGCTTCAAAGACCGCGTATTCATCGCCGATATTGGCGCCCGGCACGATCCCCAATCCGCCCACCAGCCCCGCCGCCAGATCGGAGATGATGTCGCCGTAAAGGTTCGGCATCAGCAACAGATCGAATTGCTCGGGCCGCATGACCATTTGCATGGCGGCGTTATCGACAATCAACTCCTTATATTCAATTTCGGGATACTCCCGGGCCACCTCCCGGGCGCAGCGCAGAAACAAGCCGTCGCCCAGCTTCATGATGTTGGCCTTATGCACGGCGGTAACGCGGCGGCGTTTCAGCTTGCGCGCATACTCAAAGGCATGGCGGGCGATGCGGGTGCTGGCCGCGCGGGTGATCACCTTCAGGCTGGTGACCACTCCGTCAACCACCTCATGTTCCAGTCCAGCGTACAGGTCCTCGGTATTCTCGCGGAAGATCACCAGATCGATGACCACGCCCGCATAGCGCGTTTGCAGTCCGGGCAACTGGCGCACGGGACGCACGTTGGCGAACAAATCCAGGCGCTTGCGCAGTGCGACGTTCACGCTGGTATAGCCGCCCGCGACCGGCGTCGTGACCGGCCCTTTCAGCCCCACGCGCGTCCGCTGGATGGATTCCACCACGTGCGCGGGTAACTCCTCGCGGTGCGCGGCGATAATGTCGGCGGTAAGTTCCACCCGCTCCCAGGCGATGTCCACCCCGGTGGCGTCGATAGCTCGCATGGCGGCCAGCGCCACCTCCGGTCCGATCCCGTCGCCGGGGATGAGAGTGACTTTGTGCGCCATGCCCAAGATTATTTCAAAAATGGGGCGGCTTGTCGCCGGCGCAAAACCCGGCTTTCCGCCCTTTCTGGTACGCCTTGATCTTGATGTAGACGTGGCTGGTATCCTCGCCTAGCAGGCGCTCGGCCCGGGCGAGAGTGGCCTGCTGCGCGGGGGTCAGCTTCTGGCCACGAAGTTGCACCAGGCAAGCCTCGGCCAAGCGCAAGGTGAGCGGGATGTCGACGAACCAGTCGCCCAGGGTATAGAAGCCGGCCCACTTGCCGCATTCGGCCTGGCGCAAGCCGGCCAGTATGGCGCGCGCCTCGCGGACGGCGGCTTCCACGTTCACCTGCTGCGACGGCGCGGTTGCGCCCGGCGCGGCGGCTTCGGCAATGTGAAGCAACATCCGGTTCGAGTGCCAGTGAAGATCGATCTGGGTGACTACGTGGGCCAGAAAGAAGTCCCGCCGTGCGGGGGCTATCAACGGCCAGGCCTGCCGGGCCAGGCGCGCGGCCTCTTCCCAGCGAGGCTCCGCCTGCCGGCACATGTTCGCTATGTGGGCGATATAGCCGGGGTAGGTTGAGACCTTGAGGAAGCGAAAGCGCACGGGCATGGACTGATCCCGGCGCATGATGCGCACCAGCAGGTCGCGGCCGAGCTGATGGTAACAGTCATCGGCGATTGTTTCGCTCTCCCGCTCGCCGTAACGCGCCGGTGCCTCGTAGTAGGCCCGGTAACAGCGTTCGGCGGCCGCCGCCGCGGCGCCGCCGAGCAGCTCCCTGGACCAGTTGGCCAGCCAGTCGCCGGCCCGCCCGGCAGGCCCATTCCAGGCCACCTCCATCACCGCCCGCGTGCTCATCACGTGCGGCCTGATATTGGCCGGATTCAGCAGCATGTAGGCGGTGGCGCCGGCTTTGGCGGCGCGGCCCAGTTCCCGGTAGATGCGCTCGATGGGCACGCGCTCACTGAAGTTGTTAGCGTTGCCGCCGATCACTCCGGTGTGATAGTAGACACCCTGGCCCCGGCTGATTTGCCCTCCATCCTGGAGCAGCCCGGCGCCGTCGTCGGCCCAAACCAAGGTCACTTCGGGAGGAAGTTTCAGGAGCCCTTCACGCATCAGCGCGCTGCCCTCCATCCAGGAATTCATCACGAACATGGGGTTCGGATGCGGCCAAAGCTGTCGCACGATCGCAATCTGCCGGTCCACGGCCTCTCGGATCAGCTTGGCTTTGCCTTCCGGGGTGGCGGGAACCTGGGGCGTGTCCCGCCAGAAAGGGCGGTCGTAACGGCCGCGCAAACCCACGGTCCACACGATCTCGATGTCGCGCGGATATTGTGACACGGCGCACTTCCAGGCGGCGGTCAGCAGGTCCAGGGTATATGGCTTGCCGTCCGGCCACTGGTACACATTCAGGCCGAGAGGTTCCATATGGTGTTGCGTGATCGCCAGACCGCGCCGGGCGGCGGCGAGCACCTGCGGCTCATCGGGAAAGATGAAGGTGTTCGGTATGATCATGTTGCCCTTCAGCCGCAGCAAGGCTTCGAAAACACGGTCCCAGGTCTCCAGCGAGAGGCCGCTGCCTTCTTGAGAACCGGGCCGCCTGGCGGTCATCAGGTCCTCATCGTTCATGAACCAGCCCCGGTAGCGGAACGCGGGCGGGCCTTGGCGCAGGTCCAGGTTGGCCGGAACCAGGATGGCGTCGCGTGCGGGCGGCGCGTGGTCAGTCCACCAGTAAAGCGGATCGACACCCAGATAGCGTTGGGAAAACTCGTAGATGGCGTAGATCACGCCGCGCACATCGGACCCCGTTAACACGATCGCGCACCGCACAGGCGAACCGGGCCAGGGATTGGCGGCAGCCTTCAACCGGGCGACTTCCCAACCGGCTGGCCTTTCGACACCCACCGGCAGATTGTGCGAGAAAGCCACCACGATGGTTGTGGCGGCGGCATGCGCGGGATCCAGGACCCGGGACGCGGACCTGCCAAAGACGGCTGCGAAATCGGCAGCCAGATCGCGCGCGGCCTTCTGAATGGGCTCAGGCTCGCGCGGGTCGATGAGGATGGCCGAGTCGGCGCTCAAGACCGTCTGCGCTTGGGCAACGGCCGCTGTCAGAATCCCCGCAAAGAGAAGCATGGCTATGCGCATTTCCAGCCTCCTTGGACCGATGAGCTAACAGCATACACTCGGGCGCTTGGGCCGCGCCCGCCTATGGGAAAATAAAAGACCATGCCAACCATCCGACGCGCACTCATCAGCCTTACCGACAAGGCGGGAATCGGGGATTTTGCCCGCGTGTTGAGCCAGCATAAAGTCGAGCTGATTTCCACCGGCGGCACGGCCCGCGTGCTGCGCGAAGCGGGTCTCCAGGTTACCGACGTTTCCGAAGTGACCGGATTTCCCGAAATGCTGGATGGCCGGGTGAAAACCATCCACCCGCGCATCGCCGCCGGCTTGCTGGCCATACGGCGGAATCCCGCGCACATGGCTGCGCTTGCCGCGCACTCCATCGCCACAATTGACATGGTAGTGGTGAACCTCTACGCCTTTGAGCAAACGGCGGGCAAGCCAGGCGTGACGCTGGATGAAATGATCGAGAACATCGATATCGGCGGGCCCACCTTGATCCGCGCGGCGGCCAAGAACTGGCGGGATGTAGCCGTGGTGACCGATCCAGGAGACTATGCCGCGCTGGCCGAAGAGTTGCGCGCCAACTCCGGCTCGCTGAGCAAAGCCACGCATTGGAGACTGGCGCAGAAGGCCTTCTCGCTCACCGCCAGCTACGACCGCGCCATCAGCGCGCGGCTCGCTTCGCTGGACGCCGAAGGAGTGAGCCGGCCTGCGGAGGAACTCCCCCCGGTGCTGGACATTCTCGCTCCTTGCAAGACCAGCTTGCGTTACGGCGAGAACCCGCACCAGAAGGCTGCTCTGTATGTGACCGGCCAGCCGGGCATCGCCAGCGCCGAACAGCTTCAGGGCAAGGAACTCAGCTACAACAATTACGTCGATCTGGACGCCGCCTGGCAGCTCATTTGCGAATTCGACAAACCCGCCACGGCCATCATTAAGCACACCAACCCTTGCGGCTGCGCCGAGCAGGAGTCGCTGGTGGAAAGCTACCTGCGTGCCCTAGCCTCGGATCCGGTGTCGGCTTTCGGCGGCGTGCTGGCCTTCAACCGCCCGCTGGACGAGGAGACAGCCAAAGAAGTGGCCCGCAATTTCTACGAGTGTATTGTGGCCCCGGACTTCACGGAAGCCGCCCGCGAAGTGCTGGCGGCCAAGAAGAATCTGCGCCTGGTGAGAATGCGGGAGAAGGGCCTCCCGGGCCTGGTTGTCAAGAGCATTCCCGGTGGATTCCTGGTGCAGACTCCCGACACGCACAAGCTGGTGCATTCGGAAACCACCTTGCGGACGCTGCGCGCGCCAACTGACGAGGAGTGGGCCGCGCTGGATTTCGCCTGGAAGGTGGTCAAGCACGTCAAGTCAAACGCCATCGTATATGCGCGCGCCGGCCAAGTGGTGAGCGTGGGCGCGGGCCAAATGAGCCGGGTGGACAGCGTCAAGATCGGCGCCATGAAAGCTGTGCTTCCGCTGGAGGCGACGGTGCTGGCCTCGGATGCCTTCTTCCCCTTTCCGGATGGAGTCGAAGCAGCCGCCCGGCATGGCGTCACGGCCAGCATCCC
>CAYSBM010000180.1:0-6670 GCA_964429095.1 uncultured Solibacteraceae bacterium
GATAATCCACTGGATAGCGTTTACACGCGAGCGGCCGCATACCTGGACAAATGGATCGCCGAAGGCATTCTCGAACAGGAGGCTGCCCCTTCGATCTATCCCTACTTTCAGGAATTTGTGTCCCCGGATTCCGGCCAGAGAATGGTGCGGAAGGGATTCATTGCGCTGGGTGCGGTTGAAGACTATTCGGGCGGCGTGGTGCACCGCCATGAGCAAACGCTCTCAGGTCCCAAACAAGACCGTCTGGAATTGCTTCGCCATACGCACGCACAGTGCGAACAGATTTTTATGCTGTATCCGGATCCGGAAGGTTCGGTCGACCGCTTGATCGAGCAAGCCGCCTTGGACGCGCCGCTCAGCGAGGTGGTTGACGAGTACGCCGCCGTCCATCGCCTCTGGAGAATCAGCGATCCGAATGTGATCGAAGAGGTTCAACGCCTGATGGCGCCTCGCAAGCTCATCATCGCCGACGGGCATCACCGTTACGAAACCGCCGTTGCCTTTCGCAACGAAAATCCCACGCTGGCTGCGGCCGCGCGCGCGCCCATGGCGTTCTTCAACATACCCTCACCGGGATGGCGCATTCTGGGCACCCACCGGCTGGTGCATGGGCTGGAGGGCTTCACCTCCGCCTCATTTCTGGCGAGCCTGCAAGAACTGTTCCAGCTTACCCGGCTCGCTTCGCTCGATGCGCTGCGCTCAGCTTGGGCTGAGCCGCACCCCGGCCTGGTTCGCATAGGCGTCGCTGTCAGTTCGCCACAGGGCCTATACCTGGCTCAGCGCCCGCGCGAAGAAGGTTCCCTCGATGTCTCCATCCTGCATTCCGCAGTGATCGAAGGCATACTGGGTATTTCACCCGAAGCGGTTCGCTCGGAGACTTACATCCGCTACACGCGCGGCATAGAAGCAGCATGGTCGGAAGCTGCCTCTGGCGCTGTGCAACTGGCTTTTCTGCTCGAACCGGTTCCGGTCGGCGAGGTGGCCCGCATCGCCTTTTCCGGAGGCGTCATGCCGCAGAAATCGCCCGACTTCTACCCTAAGCTACTGAGCGGGCTGGCGATTTACAGGATGTAGCGGCGCGGTTTCCGTTCCGGGCTTCTACTGGAGCGGAAGTGACACCGCCCTGCCGGTTTTGATCGACATTTTGGCGGCTTCGATAATCTCGACAACGCCCACGTTGATGTCCAAAGCCACCAGGCCCTCCACCGGCTTGTGGTTCTTAATGCAGTGGGTGATGTATTGCGTGGGACCGGCCATCTCGGGCCCCAGCGCGGGAACATCCAACTTCACCTCCGGATCTTTGCCCTGGCGCAGCACCACTTCCCCGCCGGTAGTGTACAGGCTGCCGGTTCTTCCGAAAACCTCCAGATCTTGAAATCCGCGCGGCAGATCCCAGCTTCCTTCGAAGATGCCCATGCCGTCCTTGTAAGTAAGCACCATCACCGAAGCGTCCTCGACTTTCGGAAATTCGTCGGGCCGCAGTTGATTGGCCGCCGCATATACGGTCTCCGGACGGCCTTTGTACCACAGCGCCCACAGTGCGTTGTAGCAGCCGAAGTCCATCAGCGCGCCGGCGCCGTTCTTCGCCGGGTCGGTCAGCCACAGGAAAAAGTGGCGGTTGAGGCCTTCGGGTTTGCCCGGTCCGCCGTGGCCGACAATGCCCCGCAGGCGCCACACCTTGCCGATCGCGCCTGAATCGGCCTTGGCCTTGGCTGCGTAGTTGGTGGGCCACCACGCCATCTGATAGTTGGTCATTACTTGTATGCCGTTGTTCTGGGCCAGCTTGCGGATGGCCAGGGCGTCCTTATATGTGGAGGCCAGCGGCTTTTCGAAAATCACATGGATCTTCCGCGGCGCGCAAGCCTGAACAACTTCTAGGTGCCGGTTGTTCTCGACGAAGCCCCAAACGATGTCAGGTCTAACCTCATCAAGCATCTTTCTGTAGTCGGAGTAAATCGGGACGTCGGTGGCGCCGCGGCGTTTGGCTTCGGCGATCAGTTCCGGCACGGTTTCGGCGATGCCAGCCAATTTTACCGGCGCGCCCTGCAAGATGCGGCTCAGGTGTCCCCAGGTGTGGGAGTGGCCCAAGCCCACGAAAGCAATCTTGTATTCTTGGGCCGCCAGCGGCAGCGCGGCCAGACCCAGCATGAGAGCAATGATCTTCTTCATGAGCAGATTCTCCTCGCTTTGATTCTATGTCAACCGTTAGAGCCGATTGTTGAGCTTCTGTGCAGGTGCGGGACGCATTTCACCTCCGCGAGAACCCAACCGGCGCTCCTGCGAGGCCAGCCAGCCAAGCAGGCGCTCCGTTAAGTGCAGACGGACCTCGCGCACCGTGGAATCGTGCCACAAGTTCCTTTCTTCGCGCGGGTCCGCTGTCATATCGAAAAGCTGTCCGGAAGGTTCCCCAGGAGTGTGATAAAGATTGAGCTTGTAACGGCGATCGGTGAACATGGTCGCATGAATCTCCGGATCGGCATAATCTCCACCCTCAAAGATTCCCGTGTTGCGATAGCAGCAGACGGCGTAGTCCCTGGCGCCCGCATCCTGCCCGCCTGCGAGCGGCAGCAGGTCCTGAGACTCCGGCATCCGGCGGCGGTCTTCAGTGCTCAGACATCCCGCCGCTGAGAGCACGGTCGCCGCCAGATCATGTGGCTGAACCGGGTGGCGATATCTCCTGCCGGCGGGAATCCGTTCGGGCCAGCGCATCAACAGCGGAACGCGCACGCCGCCATCATAGAAATGGGCGCCCTTCACCAGTAATCCGTGGTCACCCAGCATGTCACCATGGTCGCTGACGAACACCACCAGCGTGTTCTCCGCAATCCCACTTTCATCAAGCGCCCTGAGGATGCGCCCAAACTCCAGATCCATCAGCGCCAGAGATCCGAAATACCCCAGTCGCATTTCCATCAGGTCCGCTTTCGTGAATTTCGAGAACGCGCCCAGGTAGCTGTGTGCATGCTCGTGGCGTATTCCGTAAGGATAGCTTGAGATGTCGCCCGCCACAGGCAGAGGCTCCGGGAGCCGGTCCATCTTAACGCGCTTACGCATTTCGACGGGGTAGCCGTCGTATGGGTTGTGCGGATCGAAAATGCTGGTCAGGCAGAAGAAGGGCTGATCCCGCCTCGAACTGCGGATGAAGTCGATCGTGCGCTCGGCCGCCCAATGCGTCATGTGTAGTTGGCGTGGCGCATGGGTCAATTTACGCCCCAAGCGGCGAAGTCCATCCAGGTGCGCTGGAGCGGTCCTTTCCAGCCACTGGCGGTAGCCGTTGAATGGCGACTCCAGGTGCAAAGACGGCTCCATGCACCACTCGTAAACGTCAAACCCGTCGCCCGGATGCCGGCGCGAGGCCTCGTAAAGCCGGCCGGAAACATGCAACTTGCCAAACAGAGCTGTGCGGTAGCCATGCTGTTGCAGCCGCTTGGTAAAGAGTTGCTCTTGTTCCGGCAGACTGTCATGGAGGCGGTATACCCCGTGACCCGGGACGCTCTTGCCGGTCAGCATGCTGGCGCGGCTGGGCGTGCAAATGGGGTTGTTCACGTAACATCGCTCGAACAAGACACCGCCCGAAGCCAGACGATCCAGGTTGGGAGTCTCGATAGCCTGCGCGCCGTAACAGCCCAGGGTGTCATAGCGCTGCTGGTCGGTCATCAGAACGAGGATGTTCGGCTGTTTCGGCGCCGCCTTGAGAATCCCCGGCGCTCCGCTAATCGCTGCGCCGGCTGCGCCAAGGAATCCCCGGCGCCCCACTTGTCTGTCCGGTTTCATTTTGCCCTCATCGGCGTGAGGCGGAGTCCGCGAGGATGCTATGAAGCAGATCGCAGTTTTCCCGCACCTGGTCACTGTACTTGGGAAACATGCCCACCACGATCGCATCGTGCGGTTTGGCGTAGCGCAACACAATCTCCAGCGCTTCGCGCTTCCGCTGCGGCGTCACGCAGTTACGGCCTGCGGCGTACACTTTGAAAATGAGGCAGGTGCGGGAAGTCCGCTTCACCCGCTCGAGCATCGGGATACGGTCTTCGTGGCGGAAATACTCGCCCGTGACCGGCCCCCCATTCAGCCGCTCGCACTCCTGGCGGCTACGGCTAAGGTTGTAAACGCTGGCCATGTAAAAGTCCACATCCCAGTCCTTCTCTTCCACATAATCGATGACCTCCGGCATGTGGGTTCCCAGTCCGACCCGCACACCCGTTTCGCGTATTACCTTCAAACGTTCGCGGACCTCCTCGATTTTCCCTGCTTTCCAGAGGCGGTCGGTCGCCGTACCGTGGTGGTAAATGCCGATCGGGCCAGCTTCGGCGATGCCGCGTATATTGGCTGGGATATCGGCCAGCTCTGAAGCCGTTTGGGCGATCCATTGCAACCGCCCGCCGGCCAGACGGTGCTCGTTGAGCATTCGAAGAATATACCGGTCGCCGCGCGACTGCCATGTGTTGATTCCCGCACGTTCGCAATCGGCCAACAGACGCTGAACCCGCTCGGTTATGAAGTAATCCCTCATTTCCCTGTCGAGCTCCGCCGAAACGTGTGAATTGGCGCTGATGGGGTTTCCACCGACAATCAGGCGGCTGATCTGGTAGGGGCCAAAGGGCGCCAAAGGCACCCCCGGCGCCGCGACTGCGGCCGCCGTAGTCGAAGCCATGAGTATTTCTCGTCGCGACATCTGCATGGTCCTTGCGTCGCAACTATCTTACCTCAGCCGTGACGAATACCTTCCAGGCCCAGTGCAACCACCGGGCGGCTTTGGCATCTAATGAGATATTGTTTGGGGGCTGGTCCGGCTCTAAACAAGAACGTGGGTCCCCGTTCCGAAAAAAGATGGTAGATTAATTCACAAAGAACCGGAGAGTACACTATGAGACCTCTCGTGCCGCTTGCGGCTGTTTGCTCTTGTCTGCTGGGATTCGCCGCGCAGACCCCTGTGGAGGATGCCCTCGCCCTGGAACGTTCCGGAAATCTGGCAGCCGCACGAGAAGCCTTTCAGCGGGCCGTTTCCGGCGCGCCGTCTGACGCCGGCGCCTTGCGTTCCTTTGCCGAATTCTTGGACCGCTGGAACAGCCCGGAGCGCCGGGCGGCTTATGAAAGAGCGCTGGAGGCGTTAGGCCCCGCAGAGACTCCGGTGCGCCTCCCGTTGCTACGCCGCCTTGTGGTGCTCGGCCTGCTGGAGGGCGACCGCGCAGCCGCCGCCCGCTATCTGGCTGACTATCGTGCTGCGGGCGGTTCCGATTTCGCCGCTGTCCTGCCTTCTCCCAATCCTGCGGCTCAGCAAGCCACGCCCTTTCTGGAAATTCCCGGCCCCCTGCGCCCGTTTGCACGCATGGCCGCACTATCGCCGGACTTGCAGCCGGAAGACATTATGCCGGCTTTGGCGCGCAACGTGGTCACCAACGGATATCAGGCTGTAAGCGGCAATGAGGCTCTTGACCAGACTGAGTATTTGAAGTTGGTGGTGCGTTACTTGTCCCAAGCGCGCGAGCTCGAGCGGCTTTCGGGCGATTCCAAACAGATACAGATTCCCGCCTGCGAATCCCCGCAAACCGGGGAGTTACTGCGCATCCTCGGCTACCGCATGCGGGGCGGCTGCGGCAGCGACGTGGTGCTGGAAACGGTGAACGCCACACGCGCCTTCCTTACGGTGGATTCAGGTTTTCCTCTAGCCGAGCTCGAGCAGGCTTTGCGCACCAACCGGCCCTTCAGCTACGATTTCAAGCCCACGCGCGTTCCCTTGCTTTACCCGGTGGACTACTGGCTGGGCGCCAAACCCAAAGCCAGCGGCGAGGCCATCGACGCTTTTTTGGGCGATCCTGCGCTTTGCCGCCTTTATCTGAGCCTCGCCAAACTGGACAGGGCGACGGCCGATCAGTTGCGCGACAGCGTCCCCGTGCAGCGCCTCAAGGCGTTTGCCCCCGTGTTAGACTTCTACGGCGGCCTGTGCCAGGTTCGCGACGGCCGGGCCGTGACGCCCGGCGGCCAGCGCGCACGCAAGATGTGGGCCGAGCTGGTAGGCGTGGATCCGGACAAGGGCGCCGCCTTCTTTGAGCGATTGATCGCCAAGGACGACGGCTGGATGGCCAGCTTCTTCGACTCCCTGGCGCGCATCCACGGTCCCGTCGAGCAATACCTCACCGAGCCGGAAAGGTTGAAGCGCTTTTACCTGGCTGTCCGCGGCCGCGTCACCAGCCCCGGTCCGGCGCGCCCGGTATTCCGCGCCAATACCGACATGATGTTGCTTACCACGCGGCTATGGATGGAGCCCGGCGGCCGCCCGCATATTCCGGGGTCAATCGAGGTTTGGAAGAACCTATTTATTAAGCACCCGCACGGCAAGTACGACGGCAAGCTCCCCCGCCTGGCTGCCAGTTGGAAAGATGCCGCCGACGTCGTGGAAGCGCTGTTCGCTCTCTGCCGGAAAGCGGTGGAGAACGAACCGCTGAAGATTTTTATGGCGCTGACTGACCTCGACCGCCATCGGGAACGAATGCTGGCGTCGGCCACCATCGACCGTCTGGCCCGCGAGTACCGCTACTACAGCGCACAGTACACCGTCTTCAGCGAATCTCCGCTGGTGAGCGATGCCACGATCATTCTTTTCCTGGACACCGCCAAAGCCGTGAGTGAAATCAGGGACCAGGGCCAGCGCGCCGATGCTGCCGGCACGATG
>CAYSBM010000181.1:0-6653 GCA_964429095.1 uncultured Solibacteraceae bacterium
CGCTGGACCTCGCGCTCCGACATGCCGGTTTTCACCGCCGTGTCCTTCACAAAACAGACAGGAGTTACCAAGTCGCCAACATTGGCGACTTGCCTCTCTCGCTTCTTTCCGCCCGTGTGCTGGTTGCCGTGATCGCCGCCGTGTTTGGTCTCCGGGTGCTTGAGAAGGTAGAGGACCTTGCGCTGCTTAATGTGCTCTGCCCGTTCCAACTCTGTGAGTTCCGCGCGGATGAGGTTCTCGTCAATCTCCCACAGGCCACGGTCCACGTCGTTCATGTCGAGAACGAACGCCGGAACCTCTTTCCACCCCAACTGCTTGCATGCTTCCAGGCGGTGGTTGCCGGTAGCGACCTGGTAGTAACAGCCGTGGTGATTATAGGGAGCATCGGGCGGACAGGGAATGGCATGAACCGAGATCGGGCATTGCAGCCCGATCTCGTGGATGCTTTCCGCCAGAAGCTTGACGTGCTGCGAGTTCAGTTTTCGCAGCGGCCCGCCCTCACGAGGGAAGATGGCGCTAATTGGAACGTTCTGCAGTATCGTCGTCTTCCTCCAGATGGACTTCGACTATCGGCGTGCCGGCGATCGTGAAGGGCCTGTCCGGGTTTACCCGAATCTCTTTCATTCGGCGGCCTTCATGGAAGGCGTTCCAGGCGGCAGCCGCGACGTGCAATTGCATCGGGATCGACTTTTCGCGGACCTGCAGCCTTTTGTACAGGGCGCGCCGCGGATCGCTGCGGTCCAGACCCATGTCTTCCTCGGCCAGCCTGGCAATCGGGCCCCAGAACTGAGCGGCGTGTTGCGTGTGGAACTTCAACGTCATGAGCGCCACCGCGGCAACACTCTGACAGTGCAGCGCGTCTTTCACCGCGCGTGGCGCCGGAGCGATCAATTCGAAATACCGTTTGGCGAAGGGCGACCAGCGAAGCGCTATCGCATTGCGTTCGGCCGAAGACTGCATCATCTTGGCTGCTTGCCGCGATTGGGGCAGATGAAAGCCGGCCTGAAGAAACGGCACGGTGCGTAACAACACAGCCAGTTCGCGTTTACTCAGCCCGGTCTTGGGCAACAGCCAACTGGCGGATTCCACCGGCGTGCGTACCGAACTCGCGGCGTCGAAAATGGAATATAGCTGCGCCAGTTCCTTTTCGTTCTCGACGGGATGCACGGCAATGAGGAAGCTCTGCCCTTTGCCGCTCTCGATGACGGCCTCCGTGCGATGCTGACCGTCGACGCGGATCAACTTGCCATTCAGCGAACCGAAGGCCAACAGCGATCCCTGGAAGAACCTGTCGGCAGCCATGTCCCTGACGTGCTGCGCGAGTCGATCCTCCCGCAAAGGACGCTCATGCTCATAACGGCACTCCGCGTTGATACGCCGGGCCAATTCCGGAGTCACGAACACTCGCGTTCCGTCCTTGAGGAGCTGGCCCAGCGGCGCATCCTTCACTGGAGCGGCGGCCGGAGCCGGCTGCCCCGGAGCGACGAGAACTGCCGGATGCTGCTGCGCCGGCGGCGGGGTGATACGTTTCTCGGCTTCCGGCGCCAGCCGCGAGGCAGCAAGCGAGAAAGCCAAACCGCGCAGCTCCTCTTGGCTGCCAACCTGCGTTACACGAATCGGAAACCGCACCGCGATCCCGCTGCGGCTGACTGCCGCCAGGCGATCCCAGCCATTGATGAGGATCAGCCGGCCTTCCACCAGAGCAAACGACAGCGGCCGAGTCCATAGCTGGCCGTCCTTGATTTTGGCCGCCAGAAAATCGACGTGCCACTTTCGCGGCGGGACCTGGTACTCGCAGCGGCACTCGCGCAGGACGCGCTCCGCCAGCGCCGGAGTAACTTCTACCACCGAGCGATGGCGAAGGATCTGGTTCAAGTCGGTGGGACCTGCCGGCGACGGCAGGCCGGGGAACTTGGCCGCGGCAGCGGCCTGGCTCGCGAATAGATCTGCGATAGACAATGCTCTTCTCCAAACAAGGTTTTCTCCAGAACGAATTACCGGGGGTATTCACAGGCTGCTGGAGAACCAGCCTGTGCCTTGAGGGTTGGAGAAGCCCCGCCCCCGGTAAGCTTTGAAACCCAGTACGCCCACGCACCGATGGGGCGCGACGACCGCGTGACGACCTGACGACCTCTTTTCGGTCGTCACGCTGGCGAAATCGTGCCATCCGGACACCGCCGGGCGCGAGGCCCGGGAAGGACCCGCGATTGCTACAGGTAGCGCGGCCCCTTCGGCCTGTGGCGCGTCGGGGCGCGCCCCTGGCACGCCTGCCAACTGCGCGGCAGATGCCGGTTGGGGTAGTGCCGCAACGCCTGCCAGATCTCCCGCTTCCGCTTCGCCGGCAGGCTGACGAAAAGCCTGAGCGCGCCCTTCGCGGGGTCGATGCCCGATCGCTCGCAGATCTGCCGGAAGCTGAAGACGTGGTGCGGATGGCGGTCTACGAAACACCAGCGCGCGGCATCGAGCATGAAATCGATCGATTCTTCCTGCTCGTCCTTGGTCATCCGGACGCCGTCCGTGCGCAGCCACAGGTCCCGCACGGCCTGCTTCAGGATGGCCAGATCGAGCTTTTGCTGAAGCCGGGGATCGATCATCGCTCGACCAGGCAGTCGGCGACCACCTGAAGAAACAGCGGCCGCAGTTCGTCTCGTTTGCCCAGCCGCCGCAGCGCCCATGTGATCTTGCCGTTGGCCAGGTGCTCCCGATGGGAGTAAGGCCTCGGTCGCAGACGCACGACCGGCTCACCGGGACGGCGGTGGAAAATGCATCGGGCGATGTGTCCCTTCGGATGGCGAACCACCTTCGCCAAACCGAGCCGTTCGAGGCGATTGGCTCGCTGCTCCGAGATCCAGTCGCACAGATGCAGATCCGCCGCGTAAAGCGGGATTGCCTTCGCCATCAGGGAGACACTCCTGGCTTTGCAAAATGCGGGATGGAGTTTTACGAGAGTCCCGGCGCTCGTTGAGCTACTTATGGGAGGGATCTTTCGGAGGGTGCGCTCTGCGCCGGCCTGTCGAACCGAGCCTCTGACAATAGATACTCACGAACCCGTCAAATTGTCCAAAAAAGGTTGCGGCGCGTGGTCTGTCACCGGATTCGCTTCAGCCACGGCTGATCGACATCGGGATTGTAGAAATGCTGCCGGACGCCGTCCTTGAGGATGATTTCAATCGACTGTGCGGTGACCTCGCCGATCCGGTCGCCGGGTTTCAGATAGCAGACTAGCCCGCGGCGCGAATCGAATATGCCACGGCCTCCGGCGCCGTAGAGCCTCTCATGCTTCCAGCCCAGCGATAGCGCGCGTTCGCTGATCGCATCCACCATGGCGACTGCTTCTGGCGCGACATGATTGCTGTCCCGCGAGCGCGGCGCCGGAACACGCCGGGCGTCATCCTCGGCCACGGGCGGCTGGTAATCGGCCGCGCGCATCGTCCGCACGGCGTCGAGCAGCCGCTCCTCCCCGAAATGCTCGATCGCCCATTCGTGCACGGCGTTGAACCGCACACGCAGGTCTTCGAACGCGGCCGCATCGAGCTTCCCGGCGGCTGCAACATTCTTGGCCACCACCATCCGTGACCGCAGCCAGGCGTAATACTCGGGATCGAGCCGCCGGTACACCGTGTCGTTGATCTGTACGTCGCGGGCGAACCATTCCGGGTGCGGCGTCGTCCACGTCGCAAGCGTGGAGGACACGAAAAGACAACCCGGCGATGGGCCATGCGGCGCAACGCCAACGGCGCTTACACACTGCTCCTGTGATTCCGTCTTCATCATGCTCTCCTGGTTACCTGTGGATCCCTGCTGGTCGCGGCTCGGCGCGACCGAGGATCACGGCGGGTCTTTACCCGTGGTCGCCCCTGTATCCGGCAAGTAGGCCAGATCAACTGCACCGCGGGATCTCTTGCGTGGGGACGTGCCGGGGACGTCGTGGGGACGTGCACGCCCAGACGTCCCCAAAGCTAAGTACTTGTCGTTTGTATGTGTTGAGGACGCCTTGGGGACGTTGGGGACGTTTTTGCCACTTTCTACGGCCTGCCGCGCAGAATTCTCACATTCTGTTTCCATCTCCGTATACCCGGAGCCTTCGTGTGTTTCTCTCGCGCGGGACTCGCCGGAAACGTCCCCAATGTCCCCAACGTCCCCAGATTCCTCGCAATCGATTGATTCTATTGGCCCGAGTGTTTGGGGACGTTGGCCGGACAACGTCCCCAAAAAGTCCCCAACGTCTACGTCGTGGTGTTCAACCTCCCCATCGAGCGAATCAAGGAGGCTCAAGTCGCGTGACGTGGACGCGCCCGGCTTATCCCCGTCCGCGGGCATAAGCGCCCAAAGCGTGCAGCCCTTATGCTTGCCCCGCTCGACCTGCTTTATGGTTAGCCCGTTGAATACCCGATCGCGCTTGATGCCCAGAGCCTTGCCCAACCGCGTCTGCTGCGAGCGCGCCGATCCGTCGCCGCGTACGCCGACCATCAGATCGCGTTCTTCGCAAAACTGATTCAACTCGCTGACGCGCTTCGGCTCCTCCCGGAACGCCTCCCACCAGGCGCCGGTGAATTCGCGCCACGCCTGACCATCGCGGTCCGCGGCCGCGTAGAGTTCGTTCAGGTTCCCGAGGAAGCCGTGGATCTCCGCGACCTCCAGCACCCCGCCCATGACCTCAGACCACCTCTCAAACGATCCGAGCCGCCGGTCGCGGAGCGGCTTTCCGGCGGCAATCCAGGCCTGAATCAGTGTGAGCGCCGCATGCACCAGCGCCGAACGATTCTCCCGTGCCCAGTCGGCAATCACCGGGTGTTTGAATCCTTCCCGCAGCCACGGCATGTCGATTCGTGGATCAATGCGCACCCGGACACAGCGCCGGCTCATTTCGGACGAGAGCTGCGGATTGTTGCCGGTCATGAGCCAGAGGGCGTGGTTTTCCAAGCTCAGCATTTTCGTGACGCCGAGGATCCGGTCCGTCCAGGTGGGCTGGGTGACAACGGAGGCCAGTGCGGAGGAATCGAGCGTGCGCTTCTCGTTGAGGTTGTCAATGAGGACGATGGGGCGCCCAGTCACCAACTCGGCCGTGATCATCTTGCGGATGTCATCCTCGTCTTCCGGCAGGGTGCGCCCTTCGGGCGCCGATCCTGTCGCCACAATGCCAATCAGGCTGGCCAGCAATCCCTTGCCGGATCCTTGCGTGGGCGCTTCGATGAGGTGAATCGGAGCAAGGCCCTCGATCATGCGCTCCATAAAGGGCAGAAGGATGGCCGCCACCGCATGCGCCCGGTCGGAATCCCTCACGAACGGGAAGTCGACGAGCAGTTCGTCGAGCAGCAACGCCCGGGCACGCGCGATGTCATCGCGGGTCGGATTAGCCGGCACCTCCGGGATGTCCAGCGAGGGATCGGAGAACAGCCACAGGGCATTATCGCGATGGTAGCCGGGTGTAGAGATTAGAACCCCATCACGCCCGAACGTCGGCGTTCGAACTACCGACTCCAGCGGAGGCAGCTTGAAATCCGGGTTCACCAGCATATCGCGAGCAGTGTCTCTCGACGGTGGCGCGGCCAGCACCGCATCCTCGGTCACCTTGTGCCAGTTGGCGCTCCGCGCCAGGATCCCGTACACCGCCGTCTCGCCCAGCGCTTCGATTTTCGCGTTGGCGCCTTCGCCCAAGATGCGCACGAGCGTCCCGCCTTTCTGGAAAAGGAACGGTCGATCAGCGCTGCGTTCGGCCGGTTCGTTGATCTCGTGGATAGCGGCCCAAGCGTCGGCAATAATGTCGCGCAACTGCCGGTTGTTGACCTGGATGCTCCGTAGTGGCTCAGGCTCTGCCTGGCCCACAGGCGCTGTTGCTGCCCCTCCTCGCATTCCGCGGCCAAACGCCCCACCACGAGCCAAGCGTCGGGGCCGTGCGATTTCGACGACCTTCAACTGCTTCCGCAGTGTGGTCACAGGCATGCGGACCTTGCCGCACCGGGCCTGGATGAGCCTGAGATGGCGGTCCTGCTCAATCGGGTCGAGCCGGCCCACTTCCGCCAGGACCGGCTCAAGCAGCCGGCTGAGGTCTCGATCGGGCACATCGGCGCTGAGTTTGGAAATCGCCAGCTCGAGCGGGGTCTGCGCCGCCGCGAGGATCGCTTCAAAGTCGGCCGTCGTCTTGCCGGCGGCGAAAAACTCGTTGACGTCGATCTTGGCGTCGGCCAGGAGCTCTTCGGATTCGGCGGCCCCGACGGCCAGCTTTTCGCGCGCGGCCCGCTGCTTGTCGCCGAGCGGCAGGATGGCCACCCGCGTCGTGATCCCGTGATCCGCCAGGATGCGCGCAGTCTTCAGGGCGCCTTGCATCCCGGCCTCGGAGACTTCGTTGTCCTGGCATATGAAAACTGTCTTCACGCCGCGGAGCTTCGGCAGCAGCCGTTCCCAATCCGCCTCGCGGATCTGCACGGTGACTGGCGATACTGCCGCGAATCCGTGCTCCATCAGAGAAATGCAATCCGTCACGCCCTCGGTGATGATCACCCGCTCCGGCCGCGTCAACAGCACGTCTTCGTTGTAGAGGACGTCGTTTTGGATGCATGGCGCAACATGCGCGTGGTCGCGTTCGTTCCGGACGGCGAGCTTCTTGTACTTCGACTTCTCCCAAGGCTGGTCCGGGGTCCAGGGCGTGCGGC
>CAYSBM010000182.1:0-2888 GCA_964429095.1 uncultured Solibacteraceae bacterium
GCTCCGCAGATGAGGATATCCGCTCCCAGGGCGGCGACTTCCGCCGCACGGGCCAGCGGATGGGGGCCCTCCAGTTTCCGCTCTTCTCTCCGGACCTCCCGCCCGTCTTCCACGTCTACCAGCATCAGGTTGCCGGCGGCGTCGAACACCGGGGAAATACGGCCTTGCCAATGCGCGATGGCGACCCTCATCCACTAAACCTGGAGCACACATCGTGCCAGAACCGGCAAGTTAAACGGGCTGAGGGTGATGGCAACGGTAGGCAGGGCCGGTCAATTGCAAAGTGCAACGTCAGTGGAGTGCGGCCATTGCACTTCGCAAGTATGTATGTTACACTTAGATGTTATGAGCAGCTATGACCCCATCCTCGACTCGATCAACGAAGGGGTCTTCACTGTGGATCGGGATTGGCGCATCACCTCCTTCAACCGCGCTGCGGAACGGATTACCGGCGTATTGAAACAGCACGCCCTGGGGCGCGTTTGTTCGGACGTCTTCCGCGCTGATATTTGCGAGGCCAACTGCGCCCTGCGCCGGACGTTTTCCAGCGGCAAACCGGTTATCCAGGCTACTGCGAACATTATCAACGCGGCCGGCAAGCGCATCCCCATCCGTGTCTCTACAGCCCTGATGCGCTCGCCGGACGGTGCCGTGACGGGCGGAGTGGAGACCTTTCAGGATCTGCGGCAGGTCGAACTGCTGCGCAAGGAGATCGAAGCTCGCTACACCTTCGAAGACATCGCCGGACGCAGCCCGGCCATGCGCGCGCTGTTCGACCTTCTGCCCGATATCGCTTCCAGCTCCAGCACGGTTCTCATTGAAGGGCCCAGCGGCACGGGTAAAGAACTCTTCGCCAGAGCCATTCATAATCTCTCGCCGCGCGCCAAGAAGCGCTTTGTAGCGGTGAACTGCGCCGCACTGCCGGACACCCTGCTGGAATCCGAATTGTTTGGGTATAAGGCAGGAGCATTCACCGACGCGCGGCGGGACAAGCCGGGGCGGTTTCCACTCGCCGAGGGCGGCACGATCTTTCTGGACGAAATCGGCGATGTCTCGCCCGCCACCCAGGTCCGCCTGCTGCGCGTTCTGCAAGAGCGCTCTTACGAACCGTTGGGCGCCACCGAACCGGTAAAGGCCGATGTCCGTGTAATTGCGGCCACCAACCGCGAGCTGGCGCAATTGGTGCAAGAAGGAAAATTCCGCGAAGACCTGTATTACCGCATTCGCGTCATTCACTTGAAATTGCCGCCTTTGAGACAGCGCCGGGAAGACATTCCGCTACTTGTGGATCACATCATCGCGAAATTGAACCGCGTACACGGCAAAGACATTACCGGCATCTCGCGGGAGGCGCTCGTCCTCCTCCTGGAGCATGACTTCCCGGGCAACGTACGGGAACTGGAGAATATCCTGGAGCAGGCTTTCGTGCTGTGCCGCGGCGGGCTGATCGAGCTGCGCCATTTGCCACCCGAGCTTCGCCCGCCGGAGCTCTCGGCCAGCCCTGCCTCCGGCGCCATGACCCTGCGATCCATGGAGCAGCATTTGATCCAGGGTGCCTTGAAGCGCAACCATGGCAACCGGCAGCGCACCGCCCGGGAGCTGGGTATCGACCCCAGCACGTTGTACCGCAAGTTGAAAGCCATGGCTGAGGAAACTCGGCGCTAGCTGGGTGGGCCCGAAAACTGGCATTTTGCAAGACCAGTCTGGCTGGTCGGCGCGAAGTCCGTGCCTCAGCTTACTTGTGCCGGGCTGGCAGCCGGCGTGCTGGCATGACGGTGAAAGGATAACTATGAAAATCGCAATCACCTCTCAGGGTACGAATATGCAGTCGGCGCTGGATCCCCGCTTCGGACGGGCAGCCAGCTTCATGATCGTGGATTCAGAAACAGGCCACTGGTCGGCCGAATCCAACAGCATCAACGTCAACGCCACCCAGGGCGCGGGCATACAGGCGGCCAAACGGGTGGTCGAGCTGGGCACCGAAGCGCTGATCACCGGCCATGTGGGACCCAAGGCGTTTGCCGCGTTGAAGGCGGGCAACGTTCGAATATACACGGGAGCCAGCGGCACGGTGGCTGACGCGCTTCAGCAGTTTAGGCAAGGCCGGCTGAAAGCCGCTGATGCCGCCGATGTGGAGGGCCACTGGTAAGTCCGGCACCCCCCGAATAGAAGCGAGGAGCGCAGAATCTCTGTGTAGGTTACACTTAGATAGTCCTGGAATCCGCCCTCCTGCGGCTTCCGGGACGAAAGAGAGGAACATCATGCCAGAAACTATGCCCCATATCCCTTTGATCGGCGAACCGGCGCCGGCCTTCCGCGCCGAAACCACGCAAGGTCCCATCTGCTTCCCAGACGACTACAAGGGCAAATGGGTGATCCTATTCAGCCATCCCGCGGATTTCACCCCGGTCTGCACCACCGAATTCATGACTTTCGCGTCGATGCAGGAGCAATTCCGGGCGCTGAACTGCGAACTGGTCGGCCTTTCCATCGACAGCACCTTCAGCCACATCGCATGGCTGCGAACCATCAAGGAGAAGGTGGAATTTCGCGGCATGAAAAATGTCGAAGTCACCTTTCCGGTGATTTCCGACCTGACCATGGAGGTCTCGCGGCTCTACGGTATGCTGCAACCTTCGGCCAGCACCACCCAAGCCGTGCGCGCCGTCTTCATGATCGACCCAGAAGGCAAAGTACGGGCCATTCTGTATTACCCATTAAGCAACGGACGCAACTTCCAGGAAATTAAGCGCCTGCTAGTGGCAATGCAGACCACCGACGCACACAAGGTAGCTACGCCGGCCGACTGGCAGCCCGGCGAAGAAGTGATCGTTCCGCCGCCCGGCTCGTGCGGCAGCGCGAAGGACCGGGTCGAGAAACCGGCCTCC
>CAYSBM010000182.1:2924-6615 GCA_964429095.1 uncultured Solibacteraceae bacterium
GGAGAAAGCGGACCCGGCGGTCCGGTGCGTAGACTGGTTCCTGTGCTTTAAGAAACTGAGTTAAGCCGCGCACCCGGACCGCCCCGCCGGCGCGCTCAGTGTTCGCAGGCGTTCTCACCGGTCTCGAGCGTCCCGGTGAGGTATTGACGCGCGAGCGTGGCCGCCTCACCGGTGGGCGCGCCGGTGATGACCTCTATGGAGGCCGCTTCAAGCAGCGCGCGGGCGCGTGTACCCATGCCGCCGGCGCTCACCCGATTCACCCCCTGATCGCTCAGCCATGCGGGCAGCAGTCCAGGCTGATGTTCGGGGGCATCCACCTCGGTGGCGTGGCTGATCTGTTGGCTGACGGGATCGACGTCCAAGAGCGCAAACTTTTCGCAGTGCCCAAAGTGTTGGGCGAGGCATCCGTTGGCCACGGGAATCGCGATTCGCATGAGACGAGAATTTCCTTTCCACAATGGGCCGCCGGCCCGCCAGCGCGGCAGGTTGCCGGCCGGTTGTGATATGCGATAATTATTAGGTGTAACTAACACTTATCTTATGCCTTTTTTCCATCCGGGTCAAGCGCCGGGAGCCCCTCAATGATCAAGCAAGTCCACATCAGCTTGCTGGCAGACAATTTCGCCGCTTCCCACAACGTCATCGCCGAGCACGGTCTGGCGATGCTGATCGAGGCCGGCGGCCGCCGCATTCTCTTTGACACCGGCCAAGGCCGCGCGCTGCGCCTGAACGCGGCCAGCCTGAAAATTCCGCTCGCTCCGCTCGACGCCATTGTCCTGAGCCACGGCCATTACGACCATACCGGCGGTTTGGCCTCCGTGCTGGACCAGTGCCGTCCCGGCGCCATCTATGTTCATCCGGCGGCGTTGGGCCGCAAGTTCAGAAAGCCCCCGAATGAGGCAGCGCGAAACATTGGCATGCCGGTCATCTGCGCCGAGGCGCTTGATTCAATGGAAGACCGGATCGTCTGGACGCGCACGCCCACTAAGGTTGCGCCCGGAATCTGGTGCACGGGCGAAATTCCCAGACGCACCCATAGCAGGGTCGAAGAAGGCTTCTATCTGGACGCCGACGGCCTGGGTCAGGACGCGCTGGCTGCCGACCAGGCGCGGTTTCTCGAGCTGCCCGCTGGCTCGCTGGTTGTCGCCGGCTGTGCGCACGCCGGTGTTCCAGAGACCCTGGACTACATCAGCCGGCTCACAGGCAAACAAGCAATCTACGCGCTGGCCGGCGGTCTACACTTAGGCGGGGCTTCCTTCGAGCAACTCGAGGAAATCGGTGGCGTTCTTGCCCAGAAGAATCTCCGAGTGCTTGCGCCGTGTCATTGCACCGGCATGAGAGCCCATGCATATCTTAGAGGAAGGCTCGGCAGCCGGGTGCTCGATGCCGGCGCGGGCGCCAGACTGGAGTTTGACTGACTATGTCCGCACAACTGACCATGGAGACCATAGGAGTGATCCATACACCCTTCCGCGATGCTGCCGGGACGCCGATCCAACCTTCCCGGGCGCAAGGAGCGCGCGGAACTGTGCACGTCGATGCCCGTTTTCAGGAGGGACTCAAAGACCTGGAGGGATTCGAGCGTATCTGGCTGGTTTACTGGTTCCACCGCGCGCCGTTGGCGCGCCTGGTGGTGAAGCCCTTCCTCGATGTGCGGGAGCATGGAGTATTCGCCACACGCGCGCCGGCCCGCCCATCTCCTATCGGGATCTCCGTGGTCCGGCTCGTTGGAATCCGGGACGGGATTCTCGAAGTGGAGGGTGTGGACATGATCAACGGGACGCCTTTGCTGGACATCAAACCGTATGTGCCGGAGTTCGATTCTTATCCAAACAGCAAGGCCGGATGGTTCGATCAGACGGATTCGGACCAGCGGCTCGCGGATGATCGCTTTCAGCCGGCCGGGACGGCCCGGCGCGGCAACAGGCAGGAATGAGGCGCTCGGGATGCGCCATGCATCTATTCTTGAGTGATAGGCTTGGATAGGGGAGGATCCAGTGCCCAAAAGGATTTGCGCACGGCACGGCAAGGACTTTCCTTGCACCTGCGCCATGGGAAACCTGTACCGGTTCGTCGAACCCGTGGTTCTTCTGCTTCTGAAGCAGAAGGGACGCTCTTACGGTTACGACCTGGCAGGCGACTTGCACGAGCACGCCCTCACTGATGCCGAGATTGAGAAGGCTGCTCTTTATCGCACCCTCCGTCAACTGGAAATGAATGGAAACGTGGCCTCGGAGTGGGAAACCGAGCAGGGTGGGCCGGCTCGGCGGGTCTACTGGCTGACGGCGAACGGGGAGCGGCATCTTGCGGAGTGGGCGATCGTCCTCGATCATGTGTCGAAGTCGATGGGCCGGTTCGTCCGCGAAGTGCGCAGACACACCCCTGAGCCAGCGGACGCTGCAATGGCGTCCACAAAGCCAGGGCAGGCCGCGGGGCGCTGACGGCGGCCCCGTGCGGCCGGTGGCATGAATAACGGCCATTGACACTACAAGGGTGGAAGAATACTCTAGATGTAAGATACATCTAATGGAAAAGCCGGTTACCGGAATTGATTGCGCAGGAGCCGTGAATGTCTTTGGAAGCCAAGTCCGCCATCGAGTGGATATGCGCATCGACGCTGAGCGTAGGATGCGCATTATGGGCCTGCCGACTTCTGTGGGTGACAACCGCCGGATGGAGGAAGGCGAAGGAGCCCGCCGCGCCGACGAGTGAGGATCTTGCCTTCCTCCGGAGCCTCCATATCCGCTATTAGGAGCTTCTCGGCAGGCTTCGGGCGCCCGAAGCTGCTTGCGGGTTGGGGTGTTACTTCGCCGAAGGCGCAGGGCCAGTCTGCTGGCCGGCGCACGAGCCCATGGCCCGGCCCATACCCCGGCCGAAGCCCCGCCCAGAGGAGCCGGCGTATCCGCGTCCCCGTCCGCCGCGCATCCCCATTACGCCACGGCCCTGGCGCTGGCCCACCGCCTGTCGGGTGAGGTCGCCGCGCCCGTCCTTATTTTTGTCGTTCCAGGCATAGGGTGCGCCGCCGCGTCCTCGTCCCAGTGGTGCTCCAGTGTCCTGACCGGTTTGCTGGGCGGCGAGTCCGGCCGCTCCAAGTGTGACTGCAAGAGCGATGATCAATGTCTTTTTCATGACAGCCTCCGGCAATTCAAAGAGCAATGGCGAGACCAATCCGGATCTTGCTGCAAAATAAGGCATTTCAGTTGCAGTGTACAAGCGCGCTGCGCATGGTTTGCGCGTTTGCCGCAAACATAGCATGCTGGGCCGCCCGGCGCTTGCGATGGGTGCGGGCCGATGACTACCTTGGTAGTTGATGAGTCAGCCGGCGAAAAGTTGGATGGAGGCATACCGGGAACGCCTGGTATCTATCGAAGAAGCGGTAGGACTGGTTGCCTCAGGCGACAGGGTCTACTCTCACCTAGGTGCGGCGCATCCACTGGCGCTGTTGCGGGCGTTGTGCGGCCGGGCTCCAGAGCTTCGAAACGTCGAAATTCTACATTGCATCACCATCGGCGACGCGCCCTACTGCGTGCCCGGCTTGGAGGCGAGTTTCCGCCACAATTCCCTGTTTACGGCGGGAAACACCCGTCAAGCGGTGAACGAGGGGCGGGCCGCCCACATCCCGGTCTTCCTCCACGAGATCGAGGGTTTGTTCGAAGCCGGGACGCTGCCGAGTGACGTGGCCCTCAGTCAG
>CAYSBM010000183.1:0-6597 GCA_964429095.1 uncultured Solibacteraceae bacterium
CTCCAGATTGTGTGGGAGGCTAAATGATCGCGGCCAAAGCTGCCCTATACCAGGTGGACCTCTCTGGTTCCGGTTGCGAACAAGTTGAGCTAGTGGGGGGAAAGGCCGCCAATCTAGCGCGCCTGGCGCGCTTGGGAATGCCGGTGCCGCCCGGCTTTTGCATTACCACCGAGGCCTACCGCGCTTTCCTAGAAACCAACGGCCTCGGCCGCGTGATCGAGGACGCGATCTCGCGCCTCAGCGCAGCCGTTGCAGCCAGCCGGATCCGGGCGGCGTTCCTTTCCGGCTCCATGCCGGACCAGTTGGCGTCAGCGATTGCGGAAGGCTATGAGCATCTGCGCGGGCTGGTGGCTGTGCGCTCGTCTGCGACCTGTGAGGACCAGGCGCGAAGTTCCTCGGCCGGAATTCAAGCTACCCTGCTGAACATCGAGGGCCTGCCGGCGCTCTATGATGCCGTGCGCCATTGCTGGGCCTCTTTGTGGGCAGAGCGTGCCATCGTCTACCGCAAGCAATTTCAGACCCCGGAAGACTATCCGGCGCTGGCGGTGTTGGTGCAGCGCATGGTGGGAGCGCGGTGCTCGGGTGTCGCGTTCACTGTGGAACCCGTGTCTCAGGACCGGGATCTGCTGGTGATCGAATCCTGCCCTGGCCTGGGTGAAGAATTGGTCTCGGGTATCCAGACACCGGACCACTATGTCGTTCGCCGACAGAGTCTTGCGGTGGTTAGCCGGCGTCTGGCGCCGGGCTCAGGCGGCACTCTAGGTAAGGCGCAACTGGAAGAGGTGGCCCGGACCGCTCTGGCGATTGAAGACCATTTCGGCGCTCCACAGGACATCGAGTGGTCCATCGATCAGCAAGGCCGGCTGCACATCCTTAAGGCTCGTCCTATCACGACCCTGACCCACGAGTCGTGCGTGGTTTCTGCCGGTTTAGAATGGCGCAGCCCCATTCCGGGGGCCCACTGGATTCGCCGGGGAAGCGGGTTGACCGAGTACCTGCCAGGCCCTGTTTCGCCTTTGTACGCCACCGCGCAACTGCCGGCAATTATGGAGCTGCTTGAGCTTCAAAACGTGGAAATGAGCGTTCGTAGTCTGGAGCCGGCCTACGCCCTGATTAACGGCTGGTTCTACTCGCGCCGCGGCTGCCGCATGGGTCCGGGCGTAGTGCTGATGCCTTTTCGCTATCTAGCGCGTTCGCGCCGTAGAGCGAAATGGTGGCGCGAGCAGGCGCTGCCCGCCCAGACTGCACAATTCAAAGCTTTGTCAGATTTCGACCTGGAGCGGTCCAGTCCGGAGGCGCTGCTAGGGCACCTGAAGGCCTTGCTCGATTTCAACGCCCGAGCTTGGGACACCGCAGTGCGCGCCTCATTATCCTGGATCGTCGGGGAGGTGCTGTTCCGGCATGTGTTCACCCGCTTCATACAGCCGCTCACGGGCGGGGACCCGGTGGTTTTTTTGCGTGGATTTGAGAGCCGCACCATGGCTGGCGAAGAGTGCATGCAGGCTTTGGCCCGGGCGGCTATGGATTCTGCCGAAATCGCACAGTGTCTCAACAACAATGCGCCGGCCCAGGCGCTCGAACGGATCGGAAGAGTTCCAGGCGGCGCCGCCTGGATCGAGCAGTTGAAGCGTTTCAGCCGGACCTACGGCCATGGCGCGGCCCTGCACGATTACCTGCATCCCAGCCCGGGCGACGACTTGAGCTTGCTCATCCAAGCCATCAAGACCCGGTTGTCGCTGGCAGGAGCTGACCCGTCCGGCCGCTCTCAATTGGTGCGGGAGCAGAGAGAACAAGCAACCCGGCTGGCCCTAGAAGCCCTTGCACGGTCGCCCTTGCGCCGGCGCCTTTTCCGCTGGACCTTGGCATGGGCGCAGGCAGGAGCATCCATCCGGGAAGATGTGTTCTTTTACGCGTTGCAAGGCTGGCCGCTGGCGAGGAAAGCCTTCCTCGAGCAGGGGCGCCGGATGGTGCAAAGCGGCCGTCTTACCGCCGCCGACGACGTATTTTTCCTCACCTGGGCGGAGCTGCAAGAAGAGATGGAACAATCTGAAACAACGCCCCAGGATTGGCGGGCCTGCGTGGAAAGCCGCCGGCGTGAACATGAGCGGTGCGCGCACGCTACGCCGCCTGCTCAGGTTCCGGCCGAGGGGCCCCCTGAAACCTTGACATTCCGACTGAAAGCGCTCTTGAAGCGGGTGCTGGTCGGCAGCGCTGCCACGGACTGCGCCAGGCAGCTCCATGGTTCTCCCGCCAGCCCCGGCACCGCCACCGGGCCCGCCCGGATCATCCGTTCGACCGCCGATCTGGCCCAACTGCAAGCCGGCGATATTATGGTGGCCCAGGCCACGGTTCCGGAGTGGATTCCAGCTTTCGCGCTGGCCGCCGGAGTCGTAACTGATGCGGGCGGCCCTTTGAGCCACAGCAGCATTGTCGCCCGAGAATTCGGCATCCCCGCTGTGATGGGCGTTCAGGTGGCCACGCGCAACATCCTGGACGGGCAACTGATTACCGTAAACGGAAGCCTGGGGGTTGTGACCCTGCTCTGACCCTCGAACCGTTCCACTCACTTATGTCATTGATGAACCCTGTCAACAACAAGATTTTCGACACCTCCGAAGGCAGCAATGGCCACTGCCGGGTCCTGGTTGTCGGCGCTCACCCGGACGACGAACTTCTCGGCCTTGGTGGCACGCTGCGGCGTCACGTACTGCGGGGCGACCAGGTGCATGTGCTGTGCTTCTGCGAAAACATGTCCCTGCGTTACGGTTCTCCCCAGCAAGCCGGCTTTGACACCGCCGAGTATGCCCGGGAAGCAGCGGCCCTGTTGGGCATCAGCGAAATCAAGATCATCGGCTTCCCCGACCAGCGGCTGGACGCCCTGCCACTGATCGAGGTGATCCGGCCAATTGAAACGGCCGTGCGGGAGATCAATCCGCGCTACGTTTATACGCATTGGTCCGGCGACATCAACCAGGACCACCGTGTGGTGCACGAAGCCAGCCTGATCGCCTGCCGCTGCAAGGCTAGGTCGGTGGACCTGCTGCTGGCGTACGAAACGGCCAGCGAGACCGAGTACGGTGTGCCCTATAACTTCTCCCCCAACTTCTTCGTCGACATCAGCGAGACGCTTCAGGACAAACTCGCGGCGCTTTCCTGCTACCGTTCAGAAATTGAGCCTTATCCTGCTCCCAGATCGCTGAAGGCATTGGAAGAGAGAGCCCGGACTTGGGGTCAGGCCGCAGGCATGGCCGCCGCTGAGCCGTTTCAGATTCTACGAGCCTATTGGCGGGAATAAACAAGCCACTATGCCGTCCCTTACCACTATCCCGGCAATGGAAACTCTGCCCGCCGGACCATGTTTTTCAGCGGCGGATATCGCTTTCATACAGGCCGAAATTCCCGCCATCCTGCGCGGCCAGCTCAGCACCGCCCGCTGGACGGAACGTTTCGAGCAGGAAGTGGCCGCCGCCGCCGGAACCCGCTATGCCATCGCATTCCCATCTTGCACAGCGGCCCTGGAATCGGCCTTGACGGCTTTGGGTGTGGGCCCCGGGGACGAGGTCCTGGTTCCGGCCCAGACGTTCATCGCCACCGCTATGGCCGTTCATCTGGTGGGCGCCAAGCCTGTCGTATGCGACATTGACGCCGCCACCCACTGTCTCGCCCCCGGTGAAATCGCCCGCAGAGCGGGCCGCCGCGCCAAAGGGGTGATCTTGGTGCACATGGGCGGCCTAATCACTCCGCACCTGGACGAGATCGAAAACGAGTGTGGCCGCCTGGGGCTGTGGTTATTGGAAGATTGCGCGCACGCTCATGGCGCTAGCTGGCGCGGCCGTCCGGCGGGTTCCATCGGCCGGGCCGGCTGCTTCAGTTACTATTCGACCAAGATATTGACCTGCGGAGAAGGCGGAGCGCTCACAACCAACGACCGTAACATTGCCCAGACCGCCCGCTCCTTGCAAAACCGCGGCCGCGACATGGAGGCGAGCGAGGAATTGTATATCCGGGCGGGACGTAATAACCGGGTTCCGGAAATCTCAGCCCTGCTGGGTTGCGTGCAGCATGGTCATCTGGCCGAGTTTGTAAGGCGGCGCAACGAGATTGCGGCCTACTACCGGCGACGTTTGCAAGTGGACGCCCCGGAATTGGAAGTGCAAGCCCATCCGCCGGATGTGGTGCATTCGTATTGGAAGTTCCTGGTCAATCTGCCGCGGACCACCTCCCGGCAAGAACTCCAGAGGTTTCTGGCTTCTCGAGGCGTTGCCATTCACTGGTCCTATTGGCCGCCAGTCCACCTGATGCCTGTGCTCCGCAGCTTGTACGGCTACGCTCCGGGCGAGTGTCCGGTCGCCGAGGACGTGCTGGCTAGGAACATCTGTCTGCCTATTGATCCGCGCCTTACGGAGGCGCAGATGAAACTGGTGATGGATTCATTTGTGGAAGCCGTCGGCCGCCCGCTCGCATGAAAACCGTCGCCATCCATCAACCGTCTTACCTGGTCTGGCCTCCGCTGCTGGAGAAAATGGCGCGCGCGGACCTGTTTCTGTATCTGGACGACGCGGACTATCCGAAGAACTCCGAGGTGAACCGGAACCGGATCCTGTCGGATTCCGGGCCATTGTGGCTCACCATCCCCACGAACGCTTCTCTAGGAATGAAGATCAACGAGGTCCGCCTCCCAGACCCGCAGTGGAAGTCCAAGCATTGGAAGTCGATTTGCAACTGCTACGCCAGGGCGCCGTTTTTCACCCAGGCGGTGAGGGAGGAACTGGAACAGCTTTATCTCACCGCCGGCGACAGTTTGTTGGAGGTGAATCTGGCTTTCACCAGCCTGTTCCGCCGCTGGCTGGGCGTCGGGACCCCCACGCTGCTGCCCTCCACTTTGGGGGTGGAGACGCGATCATCGGCAAGGATCTTAGTCCTTTGTCGTGCGGTGGGAGCCACCCGGTACTTGTCTGGTCCGGCAGGGCTAGATTATTTGGACCTGCCAAGCTTCGAACGGGCAGGCATCGAAGTGCTGGTGCAGGATTATCAGCACTCACCGTATCCACAACAGTTTCGACATCCTGAATTCATCCCGCGGCTGAGCGTTCTGGACATGTACCTCAACGTGGGGAGCCGTTGCCTGCCGGAGATCCTGGCACGCGGAGGTTGGGTGTACGCCAGAGCAGCGCGGCTTACAGGGGTTGCTAAGACATGAAACAGAAGGTTGTAGATCTTCTCCGGCGCATCGCGCCGAAGACCACGCGAAGTCACCGGATATTCACGGGGCCGAATCGTGGGGGCCGAATCGTGACCTGCTGGAACCTCTACCCCAGAGCGATTCTGGGCATTACTGAGCGTCCTCTGCTTTGTTGGTTTGAAAGGAATGTCAGCGCGGGCGAAACCTGGCTGGATATCGGGGCAAATTTTGGCTACACCGCAATTGCCCTCAGCCGCCTGGTCGGTCCTCGGGGACGGGTATACGCTTTCGAACCCAAGCTGAGCACAGCCGGATGCTTGGCGCGCACCGCGGAAGTGAACCATTATCCGCAACTGCTGCCCGTGCCGTTCGCCTTGGGCAATCCGGACGACGTGTCCATCCGGCGGATGACGGTGGTCCGAGGCATGCTGGACGGCGTCGTAGAGGCGGGCCAGTGGAACGAGACCGTCTGTATCGCCCGCTTGGACTGGCTCTGGCCGAAATTGTGCGGGTGTAAAGACGAGGTTCATGGAGTCAAGATTGACGTCCAGGGTATGGAAATTGAGGTATTAAGAGGGATGCGCCAGTTGCTGTTGGCGCATCATCCTAAACTTGTCATCGAGGTTCACCAGAACACTTGCCGCGGCGAGCTTGCGGACTTGCTTTCGGACTGCGGATATCAGCGCAGTTCTGAGATCCTGGACCCCGCTCACGCTACTGACGACGACGGCGATTCTTTCCAAGACAACATGAGCTATGTCTTCACTATCGGCGCATGCCTCGACGGCAACCGGGAATTCGCCGCGGGATGAGGTGCGAAATGCAAGTTCCGGAATATCTTGAATGCCGGAATGGAGCCGGTACGGATCTATGCGCCTGAAACACCCAGCAGCCTCGCCTTTCGAAACCGGAGTGTTCATGCTTTCACTGGATTGCGAAGGAATGTGGGGGCACTTCGATTATCTGACGGAGAGAGAATTCCACCGCCTTTATCCGGATGCGGCTGAGGCGCCCGACCGCATCTTGCGTTGCCTCGGCCAGGCGGAAATTAGTGCAACCTGGGCAGTCGTCGGCGGCCTGGCTCTGGCGCGGTGTCTAGGCCCGGCTGATCCCAGGCTGGCCGGCCTGCCGCCGAACTGGGTGGCCAAGATCCCGGCGGGGGTGGAGCAAGAAAGCTCGGTGTGGTACCGCCGGTCCCTCGTCCAGCGTATTGCCCGGGCTCACCCGGCGCACGATGTGGGATTACACGGGGGACTCACGCACCTGCCCTGGACTGAGGTTTGCGCCACAACTGAAGTCCTTCAAGACGAGATCCGCAGCGGGATTTGCGCGCTCACAGAGCTGGGCATCCATCCGGTGTCCTTCGTATACCCGCGTAACCAAGTATCACACCTTAAGATTCTCGCTGATGCGGG
>CAYSBM010000184.1:0-6594 GCA_964429095.1 uncultured Solibacteraceae bacterium
GCCTTGTGGCTGCCCCGGAAATCGAAGTGCCAGGCCTCGCTGCGGGACGCATCGGGCGTGTCGATCACCGGCGAAAAGCCATGCGCCATGGCGATCTCCCAAAATTTCCGCAAGGGGACACCGATCGAGCTGAGGTCGATATCAATGGCTCGTCCCCCTTCGTGCATGCTGCCGCCCGGGGGCGGGCTATAGGCTTTCTTTTTCCGGCGGACAAAATCCTGATGCGCCTGCCACTGCATTTCATAGCTTCGGAACATGTCACTGAGGCGCAATTCATGGCCAAGACCGCGCAAATCCCGCACGACCTTTTCAAGCGCGGCTGCCATGTCCGGGGTAGCCCGGGCCATGCGCTCCGGCAACGGCGCGCGGTTATAAGTGCTGGCGACTTTCACGGCGACTAACGGCGTGAGAAGTTTCGGCATGATGCTTTAAACTTAACAGAGTGGAAGAAGAGATTGTAGGCAAAGCGTACGACAGCCGCCTCATGCGGCGCCTTCTTGCCTACATGTGGCCGTACCGCATTCCGGTAGCCGCGGCGCTGGTCTGCCTGTTGGTGAACGCCGTCCTGCAAATCGTTGGACCGCTGCTCACCAAGCTGGCGGTGGCCAAGTACTTCGCCACCCCGCGCAAGCCCACCCCGTTGGACTGGGTCCTTTCGCCCGAGCCATGGACCGGAATTACGCAGATTTCCTTGCTCTAGCTGGCTGTGCTGGTGGCGATGCTCGTAATAGAGTTCACGCAAAGCTACTGGATGCAGTGGACCGGCCAGCACGCTATGTTTGATCTCCGCCGCCAGATTATGGAGCATTTGCAGAAACTGGACATGGCCTTTTATGACCGCCATCCGGTGGGACGGCTGGTGACGCGCGTCACCACCGACGTGGACGTGCTGAACGAACTGTTCAGTTCCGGCATCGTCAGTATTATGGCTGACGTCGCCATGCTCAGCTTCGTGCTGGCGGCGATGTTCAAGCTCAGTCTGGCGCTCACAGCCATCTTGTTGACGGTGACTCCTTTGGTGATCGTGGCGACGGCTATATTCCGCCGCAGCGTGGCGGAGAGCTACCGCCGCATCCGGGCGGCGGTGGCCAGGATCAACGCGTTTCTGCAAGAGCACGTGAGCGGGATCACGGTTTTGCAACTGTTCAACCGCGAACAACGCAGCGCCTCCGAGTTTGAGGTGATCAACCGCGACCATATGCTGGCCTTCAAGCGCGCCATCTTCGCCTATGGGTGGTTCTACCCGGTGGTGGAGTTCCTGGGGATGCTGGCCGTGGGTGGATTGCTGGCCTATGGCGGCTTCTCCATCCACCGCGGGGAGTTGACTCTGGGAGCGCTCATCGCGTTTTTCCAGTACGGGATGCGGTTTTTCCGGCCCATCCAGGATCTGAGTGAAAAATACAACATCCTACAATCGGCGATGGCCGCCGGTGAGCGGGTTTTTGCGTTGCTGGATACACCAGCCCAAATCACTGCGCCAGATAAGGCCAAACCGTTTCCCTCCGAGGCGGCGGCTATCGAGTTCGAGAACGTATGGTTTGCTTACAAGGATGAGGACTGGGTGTTGCGCGACATCAGCTTCACCATACAGCCAGGAGAAACCATAGCCGTGGTGGGCCATACCGGCGCGGGCAAGACCACTCTGATCAGCCTGCTGCTGCGTTACTACGACGTTCAACGCGGATCCATCCGGGTGGGCGGCGCCGACATACGCGAATATGACCCTTCCGATCTCCGCAGACACTTCGGCGTAGTGCTGCAAGATCCGTACCTTTTCACGGGGACCATCCAAGACAACATCCGGTTGGGCACGGCCCATATCACGGACCAGGAATTGGAGGCCGCGGCCGAACAAGTGAACTTGATGGATTTCATCCATTCGCTGCCCCAGGGATTCTCCGAGAGAGTACGCGAGCGCGGTAATGGGTTGAGCACCGGCCAGAAGCAATTAATCAATTTTGCCCGGGCGCTGGCGCACAACCCGAAAATTCTGATCCTGGATGAAGCCACCTCGAGCGTGGACACGGCTACAGAGATGAAGGTTCGGGAAGCGCTGGACCGGCTGGTGGAGGGCCGCACATCCATTATCATCGCCCACCGCCTGAGCACCATCCAGCGCGCCAACCGCATCCTGGTGATGCACAAAGGCCGGCTGCGCGAGACAGGCACTCACCAGCAACTGCTGGAGATGCGCGGCATCTATTGGAAACTGTATCAGTTGCAATACAAGGATCAGGAGGCGCGCAGCCGCGTCTGACAAGCTTCCATGGCCACAAACCTCAGCTCCAATTTTCTCATTGACGGCATGGTGCCGGTGATCCCCACGCCTTTCCGGGACAACGACGAAATCGCCTGGGAGTCGCTGCCGCCCATGATCGATTTTGCGCGCGCGGCGGCAGCGTCGGCGGTGTGCCTGCCGGCTTACGCCAGCGAATTTTACAAGCTCGGTGAATCCGAAAGGCTGCGTTTGATCGAGGCCGCCGTGCGTGCGGCTGAGGGCAAGATCCCGGTAGTGGCGCAAGTGAACGCGCCTTCGCTCGTCCACGCGATCTCCATGGCCAAGGCGGTTGCGGAAATCGGAGCCAGCGCGATCGCCACTGCCGTACCGCGCCTGTTTGCGATTCCGGAGAACGATCTGTACGACTACTTCGACCGCCTGCTCAGCCAGGTGCGGCTGCCCGTGATCATCCAGGACTTCAATCCCGGCGGCGTCACGGTGAGCGTGGACTTTGTCGAACGGCTGCACCGCTCGCATCCGCATTTCCAATACCTCAAGCTGGAAGAGCCTATGATGGCGGCCAAGGCGATTGCCATAGGCGAGGCTACGGGAGGAGAAGTGAAAGTTCTGGAGGGCTGGGGCGGAATGTACCTACTGGATTTGGCCCCCACAGGCATCGCTGGGGTGGTGCCGGGACTCGGAGCGGTGGATCTGCTGGACCGAGCCTTCCGGGCGGCCAAGGCGGGACAACGCCAGCAGGCCTGCCGGGCGTTTGAGGCAGTCCTGCCACAGATCGTCTACAGCCTGCAAAGCCTGGAACTGTATCATCACGCCGAGAAGCGGTTGCTTCAGGCGCGGGGAGTGCTGGACACGGTGGCGGTGAGGCGTCCGCGAATGTCGCTGTCTGCGCACGAGGCCGCCCACATCGATTTCATCAACCGCCGCATTCTGGAGATGTTGGACGAGTTTGGCATGCCTCACAACCCAGCGCAATGAGCAAAGGAGTTCGCAAGGTATGAAACTGAAGAACATGAGTTGGCCGCAAGTGCGCGAGGCCGCAGCCGCAACAGTGGCCGTGTTGCCGCTCGGCGCCATCGAGCAGCACGGACCTCACCTGGCGGTTTCCACCGATGCGGGCATCGTCTCCAAAATCGCGGATGCGGCGGAAGAGCGGCTGGCCGCCTCCGTGGTGCTCTGCCCCACGCTGGTGTACGGCTCCAGCCATCATCATCTGAACTTTCCAGGCACGATGAGCCTGCGCGCGGACCTGTACACACAGGTATTGTTGGACCTGGTGCGATCGCTGATTGCGGGAGGCTTCCGCCGCATCGTCCTGTTCAACGGGCACGGGGGAAACGTCACGCCCGCCAAGCAAGCGCTGGCCCTGGTCAGCCACGAATTTGACAGATCATCAGGCCCGAATATCGCGCTGGCGACTTACTGGGAACTGGCGGGGAAGGCATTCGCCGGGGCGCCGCCCATGGAGTCGCCGGCGCTGTCGCACTCCTGCGAATATGAAACCAGCCTGATGCTCCACCTGTTTCCAGAGCGCGTAAGGATGGAGGCGGCCCGGCGCGCGGCGCGCCCCGCCCCGAACGGATACATTCCTTGGGAAGACGACGAGCCGCCACGGGGCGTCCCCCTGGGCAAGAAGACCGAGTTTATATCGAGCAACGGCTCGAGCGGCGAGCCGTACAAAGGCACGCCCGAGAAAGGCCAGCACCTTTTCCGGGCGGCAGTGGAAGCCGCCGTGGAGTTTCTGGCCAGCTTTCAGAAATGGCCGCTGATGGAGGATTTGAGAGTTGAGTAACTGTATTGTGCGGAAGATCACCGCCACCCCGGTGCGCGTACCGGCGCGCCCTGACAGTTTGAACAGTCCCGGCGTGGACGATACGGACCGCGCCTTCGCAGAAAAGTTTCACACCGGCGCCCGTTGGACGGATTTTCCTTTGGAAATCAAGTGGATTGTCGAGATGGAGGCCGCCAATGGGCAAGTTGGCGTAGGCGAGACCTACCGCGGGTCCACGCGCGAGCAAGTGCAAGCCGATCTGCGGGCGTTTGCGGGCTGCAACGTCATGAAGCTCGAATGGCGCCGCCTGCCGGTGCGCGACAAGCGTATTTACGACGCTGTCGAAAGCGCGGTCTTGGACTTGGCCGGCAAGAGTCTGGGGTTGCCCGTCCACCAACTGTTGGGCGGCGCTTGCCGAGACCGGGTGGAGTGCAGCGGGTGGACCGGCCGCCGCACACCCGAGGACGCTGCGCGCAAAGCGTACGAGGCCATGGAGAAAGGCCACCGGGTGTTCAAATTCAAGTGTTCCGATGAGGATCCGGTGCGCGAATGGAGTTCCAAAATCCGCGAGCGCTGCGGCGCCGGCATCAAGTTGCTGCTCGACCCAAACCAGCGCTGGCGGGACGCCGCCACCACACTCCGCCTGATGGAGGGCGTCGACCCCAGCATGATGTACGCGCTGGAGGATCCGGTGGAACGCACCGATTTCGCGGGCTTCCGCGAAGTGCGCCGGAAGCTGGGCATTCCGCTCTATATTCACATTTCCAACCCGTATTCGCAGAACATGGGCGACGTCATCACAGCCTTGAAAGAAGACGCTATCGACGGCTTTAACTTCAACGGCCCCATGTTCCAGTTTGTCGAACTGGCCGCCACGGCGGCGCTTGCCGGCATGAATTGCTGGCACGGCAGTGAAGTGGATCTGGGCATTCTGGAAGCATCGGCGTTGCACGCGGCAGCAGTGGCGCCAAACTGCATTGTGCCTTCGGATATCTTCGGTGAGCTGGTGCGCGAAAACGATTTGATCATCGAACCCATACGCTTCCAGCGGGGATACGCTTTGGTACCGCAGGAGCCGGGTTTGGGCGTCGAACTAGACCGCGCAGCCCTGGAAAAATACCGCGCCGGAGAGCGCCTCGTAATCGAAAATTCGTAAGCTGGATGGAGGAACCTCAACATGGCAAAGATCGAGATCAAACACCCCGATAAGAAAGTTTCCACCGGAGCGTATTCGGCTGGAGTGCTGGCGGATGGCTGGTTGTACGTAAGCGGCCAGGGCCCGCTGGATTTGAAAACCGGCCAGGTTGTTTCCGGCTCCATCGAAGAAGAGACCCGCCTTACACTGCAACATATAGGCAAGATTCTGGAGGCCGCCGGATGCACATTCGACGACGTGGTGAAATGCACCTGCCACCTTCAGGACATTAGAGACTTCGACCGGTTCAACGCCGTCTACGCAGAGTTTTTCAAAGGCGTCCGTCCCGCCCGCACCACGGTGCAGAGCGTGCTGGCGATGGGGATCAAAGTCGAAATCGACGCCATTGCCAAAGTGCCCGGCAAGTAGCGCGCTCCGGGGTCGTTCTACCGCAGTGGGAAAGCCGGCTCGTAAATCGAGTCGATTTGAAAATCGGTGACGCCTAGCTCCAGCAGGCGCCGGATATCGGAGAAAGCCTGCTCGAGGGCGCGCTCGCCCTCATAGTGAAACGTATTGATGGCCGGGACCACGGGAATGCCTCTGGCTTGAGCCCAGCGCACGTCTTCGGCCTTCATATTGCCGCGCTCAAACAGGAAATATAATTTTTCGACCGGCTCGCCGCGGGCGGCCATCTCACGCAACCGTTGCGCATTGCTGGAAAGCCGCGCCTTGCCCCGGAAGCGCTCGGGGATGCCCGCCGGAGAGAGAAAGTACGCCGTTTCCAGGAGCCCGTTCTCACGTAAGGCGCTTTCCAGTTCCCGGTAATAGCCCTCGGAGTGGGCGGCGCCTTTGGCGTCGATCATCAGACGAATGCGCCCGCGCGCCAGTTCGCATAGCTCGCGGAACCGCATAGGAGGCGTGCCGCCAGGATTTGCTCGCAGCTTGGCAATCTCGTCCCAGGTCGTCTCTTCAACCAGACGATCCAGCCCGTAATAACGTTGAAAAGTTGAATCATGGTTCACCACCAGCCGGCCGTCTTTCGATTCGCGCACGTCCACCTCCACCATCCAGTAACCTCGCCGGATGGCTTGCTCCAGGGCCGCTGGGCTGTTCTCGGCGGAGTTGGCTCCGACTACGCCGCCGCGGTGGGCGATCAGACGCAGCGGCCCGGCATGCAGCCGGTATACAAACAAGCGGCTGGGCGCGTCCTCGGGAAGCAAGAGCAGTTCCGGACCGTAAATGGCCATGCCCTCATGGGTATAGGCCACCCTCCGGCTGGTCCGTCCGGCCTTTATTCGCCTCAGGAGGCGAAGCGAGGGAAACTCCATCCAGTCGATAGCACCGTCGCCTGTGGCGAGTAATCCGCCGCCCACTAGCCGGCCGGCCACAAACTTTAGATCCTGGTAGGCGTTCCCGTTGGGATTATCGATCTTGTTCTTCAGACGGCCCGCA
>CAYSBM010000185.1:0-6582 GCA_964429095.1 uncultured Solibacteraceae bacterium
ACCCACTCAGCGGAACATCCTTCCCCAACAACCAGATCCCGGCGGCCCGGATCGCCCCGCGGACAACCAAAGTGCTCTCGTTCGTACCCCTGCCGAACATCCCGGACAAGAAAACCTACAACTATGCCGAGACGATGGCCAACAAGATCGGCATCAACCGCGCTTCCGCCCGTTTGGATCACTGGCTGAATCCCACCAACTCGCTCTCGCTGGTTCTCACCTATTCCAATGGTGACCCGTACGCCGTAAATCAGTATTCACCGATGGCGTATGGCAACTATTCCAATGCCGGTTTTCAGAACAAGTCCGCGCTGCTCACCTACACGCGGATCCTCTCTCCGGCGATGACCAATGAGCTGCGCGCCTCTTACTTCGCCATGACCAACGTGCGCATGGGACAAAACACGGACTTCGATCCCTCCACATTGTTCCCGACCTTGTTTACGCCGTTGCCAATCGGCGGGCTCCCCACGTTCAACATCACCGGCTTTACCAAGGTCGGCGATTACGGCGGGGCCAAGCCCAATCCGCAGATTACGGACCAGATCGGAGATACTTTCTCCTGGGTGCGCGGACCGCACACCATCAAGGCCGGCGCCGACTTAGCGCTCAGCCGCGTATCCACCAATCCTTCGGTGACAGCGGCGGCTCTGGGAACCTTCAGCATTAGCACCCGCTACACGGGCAACGCCATCTCGGACTTCCTGCTGGGCTATCCGATTTCGGCGACGCGCGCCACCGCCACGCCTCCCAACGTGATCGGACAGCAGCGCTATGGCCTCTTCCTGCAGGATGACTGGAAAGCCAGCTCGCGCCTCACCTTGAACGTCGGTCTGCGCTACGAGTTGCAGACACAAATGACCGAGAGGGACGGATCTTGGGCCAATGTAAACTTTGCCGACGGCTCGCTGGTGGTGCGCACCGTGGGAGGCAGTTATCCCAAAACGGCCAATCAGACCATGCTGTCTCTGTATCCCTATGCAAAATCGGAAAGCGCGGGGTGGGGCTCGGATCTATTGCTGCCGGACCACAGCAACATCGCGCCGCGTGTGGGGTTTGCATTCCGCCCGTTCCGCGACCCCCGCACGGTGATCCGCGGCGGCTACGGACTGTTTTATAACCTGATCCCGATCTACCAAGGCATCTATCAGCTCGGCATCAGCAACCCGCCCTTCCGGCTGGCGCAGGCCTTCACCAGCGGAGCTACGGCCCCTACCGTGACCTTTGCCAACCCGTTTGCGGTTACTCCCACCGTGAGCGCGAATCCGGTGCTCTATGCGGTGTCGCGGCAAATTCGCAACGCCCGCTCCCAGCAGTGGAACTTCACCGTCGAACGCCAGTTGCCGGCCGAAATCGGGCTGCGCCTTTCTTATGTGGGCAACAAGGTGATCCATGTGCCTTACGTGAACTACAACATGAACCTGCCTGTCACGCAAAAGGCGGGCGAGTTGCAAGCCATGCGCCCCTATCAACCTTGGGCCGATATCTATGCGATGGTTTTCACCGGCAGCGCCTTCACCAACCAGATGCAAATGGAGGCCACCAAACGCTCTTCGCACGGCGTATTCTTTCAAAGCAGCTTTACCTGGACCAAGAGTCTGGATAATGTCGGCATTACCGGATCGCCGCAAGATCCTTACAACACCGCGCTGGACCGCGGCAACGCGGACGGCCTCAGGCGCTTTGTATTCTATACGACCGCGGCATATGAGCTACCCTTCGGTCCGGGCAAGCACTTTCCGGTGTCTAATCGTGTGTTAGGCAAGATCACCGGAGGGTGGCGCGTGGCTGGGGTCACTCAACTGAAGTCCGGCTCCCCTTTCACGGTAGCCTTCAGCCCGTCGCTCAGCGGCTGGTATGCAAACCGGGCCGACGTGGTAAGCAACAATTTTTATCCCGCTCAGCAGACTATCGCCCAATGGTTCAATCCGGCGGCCTTCGCCAGCCCGGCAGCCTACAAGTTCGGCAACAGTGCTCGCAATCTGTTAAGGGGGCCTGGACAAAAAGTTCTGGATTTCAGTCTGGCCAAAGACACCCGGATTACCGAAAGGCTCCAGACCGAGTTCCGCGCGGACTTCTTCAACCTGCCCAACACGCCGAGTTTCGGCAATCCTGGCGCGAATGTCTCGGTGCCTTCGACCATGGGGGTGATCACTACCACCACTGTGGATGCCCGTACCATCCAATTGGGCCTGAAAGTGCGGTTCTAGGAGAAACCATTGAAAATCACCCGCATCTCGACCCTTGTAGTCAACGCACGGATGCGTAACTGGATTTTCTTGAAAGTCGAGACGGACCAACCTGGACGCTACGGCGGGGGCGAGGCCACGCTGGAGTGGAAGACCAAGGGCGTAACCGGCGCCGTTGAGGACCTTTCGACGTTGCTCATCGGATTGGATCCCCGGCGTGTTGAACATATCTGGCAGGTCATGCACCGACAGTACTTCTGGCGGGGAGGCATTACCAACTATACCGCCATGAGCGGCATCGACCAGGCGCTATGGGATATCAAAGGCAAGGAGCTGGGCAAGCCGGTGTGTGAGTTGCTGGGCGGGCCGGTTCGCGACACATTGCGCTTTTATGACCACCTGGGCGGCGGGACGCTGGAAGGCATGTACAAGACCACTGAGCCGGAAGAATTCGCCGAACGCATACGGGCCAGCATTGAACGCGGGTTCACAGCCGTAAAGGCCATGCCCATTCCGGTTTCTGAGTACATAGAGAGCGCCTCTACGCTGAAGAAAGCGGCCCGGGCGGTGGAAGCGATGCGCAGAGCCGCCGGCGACAGCGTGGATATCATGATCGACCTGCACGCCCGCACCACGCCTGCGGCCGCCATCCAGTTTGGCCGCCTCCTGACGGACTATAACCTGTATTGGTACGAAGAACCCTGCTGGCCGGAGCACGTCGACGCTTTGGTGGAAGTGGCGCGCGCGTTACCTTTTCCGATTGCAACCGGCGAACGGCTCGTTGGGCGGTGGGAGTTCCGCGAACTTTTCGAAAAGCGCGCTTGCGCGGTCGTCCAACCGGATGTAAGCCATTGCGGTGGGATCAGCGAAGCCCGCCGCATCGCAGCCATGGCCGAGACATATTCGATCGCAGTGGCTTGTCATAACCCACAGGGTCCCGTAAGCACGGCCGCCTCCACACATATCGGTTTCGCCACGCCGAATTACCTCATTCAAGAGATGGTCCGCGCTGACGTGCCTTGGCGCAACGATGTGGTGGAAGAAGCCATTCCGCTGGAAGCCGGCGTTTGCCAAGCCCCCACTCGGCCCGGCCTGGGGATCGAAATTAACGAAGCCGAAGCCGCCAGGCATCCATGGCAGCCGGAAATCACCATGGCCTACAATCATCGGGATGGTTCGGTCGCAGATTGGTAACCTGGCGGCGCTGGTTGCGCTGGCTTCGGCGTCATGGGGGGCCCACGCAACGCAGCCTCTCCCGGGCCGCTATTACGCCGCGATGGAGACCGGGCTTGCCCGGATCCAGGCGCGTCTGGAAGCCGAACCGCATGCCAGCCTGGAAGAAATCGAGCAAGCCGCAGGGTGGCGGCATTTCCCGCACGCCATACTGGCGGCGGCGGTGCTTTATGTGAATCCCGCCGCCGGAAACCGTTCAAAGAGGGATCCAACCAAACTTGCGGTTGCCATTCGCATCGGCGACCTGTCGGCCGAAGCGGACGAACGCGGAAGCTACTATTCGCGGCTGGACAGCTACTGGGATACCTACATGTGGCTGGAAGCGTACCGGAGACTGGAGCCGGAGCTCGGCCCGCAGCGACGCGCCAGGTGGGCGGCGGCATTGGAACGCAACGTCAGCCATGTCTATGAGCGTTGCCGCGCCTGGCGCGATTTTCCCGCTTACAACTGCCATTTCTTGGGCACCTCCACTAATCACTTCGCCCAGTGGGCCGTCAACCTTATGATCGCGGGCCGGCTGTTCGGCCGTACACAGTGGCGCTTGCTCGGCGAACACATCTTGAAGCGGCTCGCAACCACTGAACAGAGCCCTGACGGCTATTGGGGCGAATATAGCGAAGCGGGACCGACCAACGGATACAATCTGCTCACCCTGGCAGCGGTGGGGGTTTACTGGGAATACACCAAGGACCCCGCGGCATTGGCCGCGCTGCGGCGTGCTGCCGACTTTCACCTGCATTTCAGTTACCCAAATGGCCTCCCAGTGGAGGTAATCAACGACCGTAACCGCGATTGGGACCTGAACCTCTACGGCAACTTCGCCTTTACACACTTTGATGACGGGCGGTCCTTTGCGGCGTTGTTGTGGGAGCAGTTTCCCACCTCGCGCCTGGATATGGAAAGCCTGGGCCGCATTGCACAGAATGCCCTCTACTATCACGAGGGGCCGCGGGCGCCAATCCCGCAGCAAAGGGCGCACTATGCGCGGCGGCTGGCCGGACCTGCCGGAATCCGCAAGACCGGGCCCTGGGTTACGGCGCTTTCAGGCCTGATCTCCACCCCACCAGCGGGTATGCGCTGGTTTCTGGAGCGCCAAGCGAACCTGAGCGTATTCCACCAGGCCAGGGGCCTGATCGTGAGTGGAGGGAATTCGCAGGCACAACCGGAACTGGCCACATTTTGTGAGACGATCCAAGGGAAAGCGCACTACTTGCCGCTTTGGAGCCGCCTGGAAATGGAGGATGTGGGCGCCAGGTTGTGGCTGGCTTTCCGCACCTTCTTCGCCGAAGTTGTCGTTCCAGACGCTGAGGGTTCCGAGCGTTTGCTGCGCTTTCTCATTCATGGGCGGGGCCCCGCGCCCGAAAAAGCACGTCTCGCGCTGCAACTGTGCCTAAAGGAAGGGGAAGAGCTGACGACGGGCACGGGCTTGCACGTGCGCGTAGGGCGGGAAAGGCTGTCGCTCAGCTCCGCTGAGCTTGGGGGGCTGCTTTCGCACGGCGGCTGGAGGCTTTCCACCAACGCGCCGGCATCGCTTGAATGGCCCGTGTTTCCTTACAATCCCTACCGCAACGGGCCAGAAGTGCAGTTGAGCCGGGCCGTGGGTGTGTTGTCGGTTCCGCTCCTGTTGAAGGCCGCTAGCGCGGATTACGTGCGCCCGAATCAGCAGATCATCGAGTTCAAACTGGAGGTTGACGCTTCGGCCCGCTAATCAGCCTGGCGCAGATGGCGCAGGTCGCCGAGGACAACCGTGCTACGGAGCGCGTGGCGCGGAATCCAGGCCGCTCCGTTGCGCAGGATCTCGAACTGATAGCCCATCTCGAGCATACTGCCGTGGTCGAAGCGCCACCGCAGGCCGGCCATGTTCCGCGACCGATGGAATTGTTCCTTAAAAAACAAACCTTCGGTGGCAAGAAAAGGACTGAGTCCCTTGCGCACTCTTTCGATCACCACCCGCGGCCGGTAACGGTTGAAGGCGGGGGCGCGATCAATCGGCCGCAACCGTTCGAACTGGACCGCCGCTTCCACGCGCGTTCTTTCAGGCGACAGGAACACCGCTGGACTGGCAACCAAGCGGTGTTCATTTCGGAATGCCGCATGATCGGGATTCACCTGCCGGAACAAGTAGCCGGCTGTCACGCTCCACCGGCGGTTGAGCGCGACACGCGCCATCGAGCCGAGGTAGGAATCGTATGCCTCATGCCAGTGGTCACGAAAGCGTACCGACGCTGTGGCCCACCAACGCAGGCGGTTGCTCGCGTAAAGGCCGGCGTCCACGCCGTTCCAGCTTTGCAGGTTGGCGGCCGGCGCGCAAATGCAGAAGGTAAGCGCGCTCAGTAGGATGCGTACAATCAGATGCTGCTTGCGCAATCTACATTAGAACACATCCGGCTCAATATTACAGTCCTGTTACACAAACAATCCGGGAGGGAGGAGCTCCAAGTGTGCTAGAATTAAACACTTATCTCGCTTCCCTTCGGTAACATCCATGCGATGGAGCAAACTCTTTATTCCTACACTGCGGGAAGATCCCGCCGACGCTGAAGTAGCCAGCCACAAACTGCTGGTGCGCGCCGGCTATATCCGACAGCTTGCCGCGGGCGTCTATAGCTACCTGTTTCTGGCGCAGCGTTCGCTGTTGAAAATCATCGGTATTGTGCGCGAGGAAATGAATTCCATCGGCGCACAGGAGATGCTGCTGCCGGCGCTTCATCCGGCCGAGATCTGGCAGGAGTCCGGGCGTTGGGAAGTGATGGGCGACAATATGTTCCGCCTGAAAGACCGTTTCCAGCGGGACATGTGCCTGGGCATGACGCACGAAGAGGTCATGACCGCGATTGCACGCAATGAACTACGCAGCTACAAACAGTTGCCGCAGCTTTGGTATCAGATTCAGACCAAGTTCCGGGATGAGCCGCGGCCCAAGAGCGGGCTGCTGCGCGTGCGGCAGTTCCTCATGAAGGACTCCTATTCATTCGATCTGGATGAGACCGGCCTCGATGCCGCCTATCAAAAACATTATGAAGCCTATCGCCGTATCTTCACCCGCTGCGGCTTGCGCTTCATCGCCGTGGAGGCGCATTCGGGATCGATGGGCGGCAGCCAGTCCCATGAATTCATGGTGGAATCCGATGCCGGCGAGGACTGGGTGGTGAGCTGCCAG
>CAYSBM010000186.1:0-2944 GCA_964429095.1 uncultured Solibacteraceae bacterium
GTCTGCCCGCCACCATACACGGTTGGATGGATTACTGGGCCAATAAGTACATGAACGGGGCCGACCAGTTTGAGATCTACCGCCATTTCGGCATGGACGCCCAGATCTTCTATTTCGAATGGCTCGACCAGCCGGTGGTGAGCGCCATGTACTTCACCGGCGATCTGGTGCCCGGCCCCAACTGGAGAGTGGATTACCGTGTCGTAAAACAGGATGCCGTCTCCACGGTTTATAACTTCACCATCGAAACTCCGGAAGGCACGCTCACCAAGACCATGGAGAAGGACGACAAAATAGCCTGGGTGACCGAGTATCCAATCAAGCACAAAGAACAGATCCATCTCATCCGCAAGTACATGCCTTTGCCCAGGCCTGACAAGGAGAAAATCAACCAGGCATTCGAGCGCATGGGCGACATGGGCATTCTGCGCGCCGGCATTTTCAATCATCAAGGCGGCTGTTGGCAGGACGCCTGTAATTACGTCGGGAGCCAGCGCATGATCATGGAAGCCGCCGACGACCCCGCCTGGACGCGGGAATTTCTGGATCTCATACTGGATTACAAACTGCGCTTCATCGAGAGCTTGCGCGGCTGCCGCATCGACATGCTCGAAGACGGCGGCGGCGACGGCTCAATGTCGGTCATCTCGCCGCGTCTGTTCGAGCAGTATTGCGTTCCTTATGCTCAAAAGATCTCCGATGCGTTGCACTCGATCGGCATCAAAGTGGTCTATCACACCTGTGGCAAGATGATGGCGCAGGCGCACTTGATCCCTGAGACGCGCGCGGATGCGTCGGAGACGCTTACTCCGCCCGGCATGGGAGGCGACGTAGATCTCAAGAAGATTTACTCCATCATGGGCGGCAAGCTATGCTTTATCGGCGGCTTCAATCAAAAGGACGGCTTCGAGCGCGGCACGCCCTCAAACATACGCGCACAGATCGAACGCATCTGGCAGGATGCGGCGCAGTATGGCGGCTACATCATGGGCGCTTCGGACCACTTTTTCGAAGGCGAGCCTGAGAATATTCAGACCTACGTCGACATCGCCCGGGAGTTCCGTTACTGATCATGCCAGCCCGATGATCCGCCCCTGCTCGTCCACGTCCATCTTGAACGCTTGGGGCGAAGCAGAGAGGCCCGGCATGAGAAGCATGTTGCCGGCGATCACCACGATGAAACCGGCGCCAGCGGCCAAGTGCGCGTCGGTCACCGTGAGCGTCCACCCGGTGGGCCGGCCCACCAGTTTGGGGTTGTCGGAGAACGAAGACTGGGTCTTGGCCATGCACACCGGCAGGTGGCCGAAACCCAGTTCGGTGAACTTGCGGATCTTCTTGCGCGCCTGCGATTCGAAATATACGCCGCCGGCGCCGTAGATTTCCCGCGCCAGCGTTTCAACTTTCCGTTCGATGGAGTAGCTGGGAGGATACAGCGAACATACCTGGCTGGGGTCGCTCGTGTCGGCCGCCGCCATGGCCAGTTCCGCCAGTTCGCGCGCTCCTTCGCCGCCCCGGCTGTAGGCTTCCACCACTGCGCTCTCCACGCCCTCGTCCTTGCAGAACGAGCGCACCATGGCCAACTGTTCCTCGGTGTCGCCGGGAAACCGGTTCACGGCCACCACAAAGGGCAACCGGAACTTGCGCAGGTTTTCCATGTGCTTTTCCAGATTGCAGAAGCCTGCGCGCAAAGCGGTGCCATTACTCGCTCCGTTCTGGGCGGCTCCCTGTCCTTGCTCGATCAAGGCGCGCACGGTAGCGATCAGCACCGCAGCCGAAGGCCGGAAGCCCGCCGCCGGCATGACAATGTCGAGGTACTTTTCGGCGCCCAGATCGGCAGCGAATCCCGTTTCGTTGACCACGTAATCGGCCAGTCCCATGGCCATGCGCTGCGAGATGAGACTGCTGGTGCCGTGCGCTATGTTGGCGAATGGTCCGGCGTGCACCAGGGCGGGCGTGTTCTCGCTGGTCTGCACCAGGTTCGGCATAATGGCTTCGTTGAGCAGCACCATCATCGCGCCGGTGGCTTCCAGATCCGCGGCCCGCAGCACGCGTCCCCGGACGTCGAAGCCGATCACGATGTCGTTCAAACGCTTGCGCAGATCCTGGCGCGATGCGGCCAGAGCCAGAATGGCCATCACCTCGGAAGCCGCGGTGATCACAAATCCGGCTTGCCGTGGCGGCCCGTTCACTTTGCCGCCCAAGCCTACGATGATGTTGCGCAGCGCCCGGTCGTTCATATCGATCGTGCGCGGCCAGAAGATGTTGTCAACGTCGATTTGCAGGCGGTTGGAATGGTGGATGTGCGCGTCGATCAACGCCGCCAGCAGGTTGTGCGCGCTGGTGACGGCGTGAAAATCGCCGTTGAAGTGCAGGTTAATAATCTCGCTGGGCAGAACCTGTGATTTTCCGCCGCCGGTGGCCCCGCCCTTAACGCCGAAAACCGGGCCGAGCGACGGCTCGCGCAGCGTGGCGATCGACCGCTTACCGCACTGTTCAATGGCCTGCGCCAGCCCGATGGACACCACTGTCTTGCCTTCTCCGCGATCGGTCGGCGTGATGGCCGTAACCAGGATGAGCTTTCCGCGCGGCCTGGCGGCAACGGCTTCCAGCAGTTCCAGCCGCAGCTTGGCCGTGTACTTGCCGTAATAGGAAAGAAACTTCTCGGGAATGGAAAGCTTATCGGCGATCTCGCGGATAGGTAGCATCCCGGTGTTCATTCAAGCTCCTTGTTTTTCCTTATCTTGGCCGCCAAACCGAGAGCGGCTTCGGCTGCCAGCGCCGCTGCGTGCCCGGATGCAGGGGGCAGTCCGCCCAAGGCCTCTTCGATTTGCGCGGCCTCTATCTGCGGGATTTCCTCCACCCGCTTTCCGGCCAGCCATTCAGTAAGCGCCGAACCGGCGGCAATCAGGGCGGTGCAACCATGGGCCTTGACGCGGACTTCCGC
>CAYSBM010000186.1:2954-6570 GCA_964429095.1 uncultured Solibacteraceae bacterium
TCCCACCCCATCGTGATTGTTGATGATGCCAACATTGCGGGGGTTGTTGAAATGATCGAGTAAGCGGCTGCTGTACATCACACGGCCAACTCCAGCTATGATAACGCCATGGCGGAGAGCAAGCCGAGCGTGCGGGAGAATCCGGTAGAGGTGGTCGCCGCCCTGATTGAGCGTGCAGGCCGGGTGCTCATCTGCCAGCGGCATTCCTCCGCGAGGTACGCGCTCAAGTGGGAATTTCCCGGGGGGAAGGTCGAGCCGGGAGAGTCCTATGCGCAAGCCCTGGAGCGGGAACTGGAGGAGGAGCTTTCCATCCAGGCTGTAGTGGGAGCCGAACTGGCGCGTTGCCGGCATCAGTACCGCAACCGCCGTCCTTTCCGGCTCATTTTCTTCCGCGTAAACGGTTTTGCCGGCGAACCCCGGAACAACGTCTTCGCTGACATCCGCTGGGTGAGCCGCCAAGAGCTGGCGGGCTATACCTTTCTGGAAGGCGCCCGCGAAGTTGTGGCCGCGCTGGCCGGCGGTGCGTACTGACTACTTTCCTGGGAGCGTGAATTCCAAGCCGCGCTCGCGATTTAGCTGCTCGGTGAATTCCTGATCAAAGCTCTCCAGCGGCGCGGCCTTGTGCTCGCCTTGAGGGGTGAGGTAATGCAGCTTGCCGTTTTCGCGCCAGCAAGCCATGGCGGCTCGGATGGAATGATCCGTAAAGGCTACAAGATAGAATGCCGGTCTGGCGGCAATCCTCCTGGCAGGTTCATCTGAAGCGGCGGGTTGAGGCGCGGGCGCCGAGTAAATTCGCACGCTGGAGCCGTATTGGCTCTGGCTGGCGGAATCAGGCGCCTCCGATGGATGCCTTTCAAGATGAGTGATCTGGTTGACAATCACCGGCGCAGAGGAAAACAGCGGTGGCGCAACAAGTACCAGCGGAGGCGGCATCGGATACCAGTAGCCCCCCACGATGAGCGGCGCCGTGCGGGGCGCTTGCCCTCCTCCGGTTGGCGCTCCTGTATAGCCGGGCGTGCCGCTCACTGTGGCTTGCAGGCGCGCCGCATACCCGGTATCAGAAATCGCCTGCGGATGGGTGCGCTTGTCGGCGGCAAGCAATTGCGCCGCCAGCAGAAAACTCCAACCTAAGAGGGCGGCGGCTGCGCCAAAGTTGTTCATGTTTTCCTCCTGCTGCTCTGCCCCCGTGATAAACACGCATACCATAGCTCTGCTAGGAGACCCTTCTGAGCATACCTGGTCAGACGAATATCCACCGCCGAGGGTTTCTGGCCTCAAGCGGCGCCGCCCTGGCGGCCTCATCCATTCCCCTTGCCGGACAAGCCCAACCCAAGATCCGCATCGCGCAGGTAGGCACCGGCGGCCGCGGTGTCCACTGGGGGGCCGACCTAGTCAAGAACTACAGCGACGTCGTCACCTTGGTCGGTCTCTGCGATATCAACGGCAAACGGGTAAAGGTGGCGCGCGAACTGATGGGCGCGGATGCTCCCACTTACGTGGACTTCGATCAAATGGTCCAAGAAACCCACCCCGATCTGGTTCTCATCACGACCACCGATTCGGCTCACGCCGAGTACGTCATCCGCGCCATGCAACTAGGCAAGGACGTGCTCACCGAAAAGCCGCTCTGCACTGACGAACAACAAGCGCAGGCTATTATCGACGCCGAGAAAAAATACGGCAAACGGCTCATCGTAGGTTTTAACGCCCGCCACTATCCGGAAGCTAAGAAGATCAAGCAGCTTCTGATGGAAAAAGCGATCGGCGATGTCATTTCCATCGACTAGCAGGAATATCTCGATACCAGCCACGGGGCCAGTTACTTCCGGCGCTGGCACCGGCTGAAAGAGATGTCGGGAACTCTGCTGGTCAGCAAGAGCTGCCACCACTTCGATCAGGTGAACTGGTGGGTGGATTCTAATCCGGTCGAGGTGGTGGGCTATGGCGGGCTGAAATTTTACGGGAAAAACAATCCCTTCCGCAGCACCCACTGCCGGACCTGCCCGTACAAGAGCAAGTGCCAGTTTTACTGGGATGTCACCCGGACGCCCAGCGCCGTGAAGCTCTATGTGGACTGCGAATCCGAGGACGGCTATCTCATCGACGGCTGCCTCTGGCGGCAGGACATCAATATCTACGATACCTATTCGGTCATGGTGCGCTACGCCAGCGGTGCGCGCCTCACTTACACGGCCAACACCTTCCTGCCATACGAGGGCCAGGAAATCGCCATTAACGGCAGCAAAGGCCGCATCGACTTCAATATGTACGGCGGGGGCGGCTACAAGGACTTCCAGCTTCGTATGACTCCGAACTTCGGCAAGTCCGAAATCGTTACGGACCTCCCGCGACGTGCTGGGGGCCACGGGGGAGCCGACCCATCATTGCGCGATCTAATTTTCCGTGAGTGGGACCAGCCGGACCCGTTGGGTCTCAAGGCCAGCAGCCTTGCTGGTGTCTATTCGAGTCTGGTGGGCATTGCCGGCTACCGCAGCATCGAGCGCGGGGGCGAGCGGGTTAAGATTGCGGACTTGGTGAAAATTTGATCCCCGTAGAATTCATCTTCAATCCCGCCTGGTGGTTCCGCAATTACGGCGTCAGTTTCGAGCAGCCGTTCTATCTGGACCCGGCCAAGCGTATCGAGAACGACGTTCTGATGCGCCGGGTGCTCTATGAACGCTTCGGCGTGGGAGCACCGAATCCACAACCCCGGCCCGTCATCGGTTCGCTCTACGTCGCGGGCGGCTTCGTCGTGCCGGCGCTCTTCGGGGTCCAGGTCCATTTCGCTCCCGATCAGGCCCCTTGGCCGGTGGCAAGGAATATGAGCCGGGACGAGGCCCTGGCGCTCACCGTGCCGGACTTCGAGAATCTCTGGCCGATGAACGAGATTATCGCCAGCATGGACGCGCTCGAAAAGGAATACGGACACTTGGTGGGCGATTTGGATTTGGACGGCGTGCTCAACACCGCATTGTTGCTGCGCGGCGAGCAGTTTTTCTTGGACTTGACGGAAGATCCCGAACTGGCTCAGCACATCGCCGGCGTGGTGGCGGAAACGCAGGCCCGGCTGGGCCTCTATCTCCGCAGCCGCACGGGCACGAATTCCATTTCGGTCAACCGGTCCATTGTGAATGTCGATCCGCGCATTTACCTGCACGGCAACTGCACAGTGCAGATGATTTCTCCGGCTTTGTACCGTCGCGCACTGCTTAAATGGGAAATCTACCTGGCCGAACGGCTCGCTCCCTACGGCATTCATCACTGCGGCAATAACTTGCACCTTTTCGCCCGCGACTATGCCGCCACCGGACTGGTCTTTGCCGACGTGGGCTGGGGTTCGGATGTGGCGGCGGTGAACGCTGCTCTTCCGGACGTGTTTCTGAACCTGCGGCTAAGCCCCGTGCGCATGCTGCAAGCTTCGGCTGCGGAAATCCGCGAAGACGCTCTTAAATTGCTCGCCGCTTGCGGACGCACGGAGAAAGTCGGCTTGTGTGCGATCAACATGGACTACGGCACGCCGGATGAGAACGTTCACGCCATGCTGGAGGTGGCTAGACAGCATGGCGCTTGAACGCCCGCGCTTTGCTTCCGCGCATGCAGGGCGGTATTCTAGGTG
>CAYSBM010000187.1:0-6566 GCA_964429095.1 uncultured Solibacteraceae bacterium
GGGAGCAGGACCTCCTGGCGAGCGCCGGAAAGGCCTCTGGTGTCGCGCACATCGAACACATGAACCGGGGGGCCGTGTGCCTACTCGCGCGGGGCCGAGGACGTACTCGATCATCCGTTCGGAAGCTTCGGAACTGTCCGACTTAACGCACGAGCTCAGGCGGTGGGAACCAGTGCTTCGTACGGTTGCACACCGCGCAGACTGAGAGCATCACAGGCACTTCGATGAGAACGCCAACCACGGTGGCCAGGGCGGCGCCAGAACCGGGGCCGAACAAAGCAATTGCAGTGGCGACAGCGAGCTCGAAAAAATTGCTGGCTCCGATGAGCGCTCCAGGAGCGGCGATCGCGTATTCGACTCTAAACAGCCGCATCAGCCCGTAGGCGAGCGACGAATTGAAGTAAACCTGAATCAGAATCGGCACCGCGATCAGAACCACGTGCAAGAACTTGCCGGTGATGTTGTCGGCCTGGAAGCCGAAGATCAGCAGCAGCGTCACCAGCAGGGCCGTCATGCTGACCGGGGCGAATCGCGGCAACAGTTGTTCCTCGAACCAGACCTTACCGTGCCGGCTGATGAACCAGCGCCTGAGCAGCACGCCAGCGACCAGGGGAATTACGATGAAGATGACTACGGAATACAGCAGAACGCGGAAGGGCACCTGGAGGTTGGAGGCGCCGCTTACCAAGAAGCGTACAATCGGCGCGAAAAGAAACAGCATGAGCAGATCGTTCACCGACACCTGGACCAGGGTGTAGGCAGGATCCCCATCCGACAGATAGCTCCATACAAACACCATAGCGGTACAGGGGGCGGCAGCCAGGATAATGCATCCCGCGATGTATTGATCGGCGTCCGCGGGCGTAATCCAGGCGGAAAACACGAATCGGAAGAAAAGCCAGGCGAACAGCGCCATCGAGAAAGGTTTCACCAGCCAGTTGACAAAAAGGGTAACGGCCAGGCCGCGAGGACGTTTCCCGACTCCCCGAACTGCCGCAAAGTCCACCTTCATCATCATGGGGATAATCATGAGCCAGATCAGAATCGCGATCGGCACGTTGATCTGGCTGCCGGCGCCAAATTCCAGATTCCTCAGCCCGCTGATTATGCCCGGCAAGGCCTTGCCAAGCACCACGCCGGCGATCATACAGATGGCCACCCAGAGACTTAGGTATCGTTCGAAATGTCCCAGCTTCTTTTCGGTTGTGCACTTGTTGGAATGAATAGTCTGTTCCATAGAATTACCGGCCCATCCTCTCGTGCCCCGCGTGGGCGAGTTGGCGGAACAACACCGCGCCAGCCAGCGCCTCGGACTTCCATGGGACCAAGGCCATCCGGGAGGCGAACTGCGTCTCCACCTCTTGTATATAGGGAAGTTCGCGCAGACCCCGTTCAACGAGGACGGGATCGCGGAATCCATTGTTGGCAAAGCTCTGGTTGATTACCCACGCAAACGGCCGGATGCCCGCGCGCAGCAAGTCTTGCTGGAGCTTGACGGCCTCGTGCACGGGCGTGGCCTCCGGGTCAATGTTGAGAGCCCAAAGCCCTTCCACGCCTGGGATCGGCGTTGGCTCCGGCGAGAGCTGAACCCCGAGGGCTTCATCGAGGTTCGAAGCCGGGTCGGTGCTTACCAGGAGCACCCGTTTGCCTTTCCGCGCCAGGGCTACGGCCGTCGCACACGCCAGCGAGGTCTTTCCAACACCGCCCTTGCCCGTGAAAAACAGGATTCGCGTGGCGCGATCGAGGAATTGCCAGGAGACCGTCATTAGCAGCACCCCCCGTTTCCACCGGAGGGCAGAGTCGTTCCCGGCGCGCAGCAGCTTGATTGCATCACCGGCAGACCTTTCGGCGCCTCGTCACGCTTCAAGAAGCGGTTCGCCAGCTCAAGTACGGAACGCGCAGGACTCTCCTTGACCGCTTGGGCGGTCTCGACGGCGCGAGCCATGTCTTCGACCGAAACGCCGAGCTTGCGTGCCTTGTCGAAATGGAACTTGAAACAGGGTTCGCAATTCGACGCTATCGAGGCGCCGATGGCAACCAGTTCGGCCACCGCCGCGGTATAAAGGCTCGAAGCCTCCTCGTCGTGGAGACCAACGAAGCGCGCAAGCTCTTTTCTTGTCGGGTAAGACCCGCGACTCATGATGGCGTCATTCACGAGAATGAGAGGGAGGCAGTCGTTGCCGTACTTAGCCAGTGCCGCTTTGACTGTCTCATTCGCTGCGAAGGCCTGCGGCTCCTGGGCCGGGTTGTACCGCTCGACGGCCACCCCCTGGCTTGCCAGCCACTGCAAATCGGCCGCGAAGCGGGGGAGCACGGGATCCGGGTTCGGCCCGCAAACACCCGTCGAACAACACATCGGCGGGTCAAAAACTTGAAGCTTCTTCAGCATTCCTCTGGTTTCCTGTTTAGTGGTGAGCGCGGGCTTCTTAGCTCTCACAAACGCACTGAAGAACTTGCCGTCCACCTGGGCCGCCAGTTCGTCCAGATTTGCTAGCCCGGCGTTGGCTAGGAAAGCACGTGCATCTTCGGCGCGGTACACCCGAGTCGGCTCGAGTCCGATCTGCTCGAATCCTGCGGCCGCCAGTTTGTATTGGTAGTCCGCTTCTTCAAGGGCGCCGGCAATGCAACCAACCCAAAGCTCCATACCCTTCCGGATTTCCGGCGGGATGCTGCCTCGCACGACGACGTCGGAAACGGCGAGCCGGCCACCCGGCTTCAGAACTCGAAACGCCTCCCGGAAGACGCGGTCTTTGTCGGCCGACAGATTAATGACGCAGTTTGAGATGATCACGTCTACGGAGTTGTCGGGAAGTGGAATATTCTCGATTTCGCCCTTCAGAAACTCCACGTTCTCGATTCCAGCCTTACGCTGGTTCTCGCGCGCCAACGCTAGCATCTCGTCTGTCATGTCGAGACCATACGCTTTGCCGCCGGGGGCGACCCGCTTGGCCGAAAGTATGACATCAATGCCGCCGCCCGAGCCAAGATCGAGGACGACTTCGCCCGGCCTCAGCTCGGCGAGCGCGGTAGGATTTCCGCACCCCAGTGAGGCGCGAACGGCCTCTTCCGGGATCGAAGCAACCTCGGCGGTTCCGTACAGATCCGCCGTGATCGGGTCCTTCTCGCCGAAGGCGCTTGATGCCGAGCAGCACGATGCGCCGCCAGCTCGAACCAGCGAAGCGGCCCTGCCGTATTTTTCTCTCACGATCTCTTTGACGTTTTGTTCATCCATCTGCAAATAACTCCTCGCCGTAGGCTCAAACTGCCATCACCCCTTGAGAGCATGTCCCATGATGCTCTGAAACTCGATCACGTGGTTCCGTGAGCAGCACTCGGCGCACAGGAACCTCAAGAGTTCACCGAGCGTTTCCGTGTTCGCCGAGTACCAGAGAAAGGTTCCCTCCCGGCGGACCTTCACCAACTTTTCATTCTTCAACTTCTCCAGATGGTGTGACAGCGTGGAACTCGCAATTCCTACGGATTCGTGAATGTCGCCAACCACCAGACCATTGGGATGAGCCGTGAGCAACAGGCGCATGATACGTAGCCGCGGCTCCGTTCCCATGGCTGCGAGCATATCGGCGTAACGGGTCACGTCGCTCTCACGTTGGCGCCTCACTCTTCGATGCTAGTAGAAATATGGAATGATGTCAATCTGTTATTCGTTTCCAAGAGTCTTTCCTTGCTTCTGGTACACTCGAAACATATGGGGGCAAGGAAAATGACCGAGCAGGTCACCCGGTATGCGACCATGTTTTCTGCGATGGGGACCGAGCCGCGCCTAAGAATTCTGCGGCTGTTGTTGTCCGCACATCCGGAGGGGCTGGTGGCTGGGGATCTTCAGTCCGAACTTGGAGTCCCAGCATCCACCTTGTCGCACCATCTCGACAAGCTGAAGAACCAAGACCTGGTGACTGTGCGCCGCGAGGGAACATACCTGCGGTATGCGGCAAATACTGAGGCGTTGCAGGAACTCCTCACATTCCTTTTCGCTGAGTGCTGCACCCGGAGCAAAGCGATCAAACCCGACGTCATCATCAAGCTCTGCCGCTGAGGGGATCGTGAATGCCGACTGAAGCAAGAGCAAAAGTTCTGATCCTGTGCACTGGCAACTCAGCCAGAAGCCAGATGGCGGAGGGGCTCTTCCGTTCCGCACTCGGTGACAAATTTGAGGTGTTCAGCGCTGGCACCAGGCCGTCCTCAGTTCGGCCCGAGGCTATCGATGTAATGCGGGAGATCGGAATCGACATCTCCGGCCACCGCTCGAAATCGGTGAATGAGTTCTTGGGCCAGCAGTTCCGTTATGTGATCACGGTCTGTGACAACGCCAAGGAGAGCTGCCCCGTTTTTCCGGGGCGCTCGGAACGGATCCACTGGAGCTTTGAAGACCCCGCTGCGGTCGAGGGCAACGAAGAGGAGCGCAAAGCGGCGTTTCGGCGCATCCGGGACCACATCGCCGAAAGAGTCCGGGAGTTCGCCAGGACAGCCTGACGGCGGACTGAGCCGCTGGGCCGTGCTGGCCCAACTCGCCGATCGCTCCCCGCTGTTCGCCCGACGGATCAGACGGTATGAACCACTGAGAGCCTCCTGGAGAGCTTGTGGAGCGCATCACGGGCTGGGGCGGTTCAGTGCCGTTTCCGAAATAGGTTGGGCTTCAGCGAATTCGCTCTTCGGCCGCACTTCCGGAACCAGCACGCGGCCGCACCCTTTGGGGACTACCGCCCCTCTCAGCCGCCCGCTTCCGCTTGCTGGCCATTAGCCGGTAGCTTCCCCCTATTCGTCTCCAGCAGGATGTGCACGTGGCGCCTCAACCGGTCCACTAACACGCCCCTCAGCCGCTTGCTCCCCCAGTACCTCGACCGATTTGGTCAGCGCGCTCTACAAGCGGGGCAGGATCATTATTTTGGGCTCAAACCAGAGCCACGCGGACTGAGGCTTGATCTTGGGCGATCCGGTCATTGCGACCGCGAGTCTGGACCGGCAGCAGCATCACTCGACGACTCTCAACGTTTGTAAGGAGAGCTAGCGGCTGAAAGATCGGCGGCGGGCCGGGCGGCGCATATCGCGTCCGGGGTCGACAAGCGAGAATTGCAATTTACCTTCCACCGGCTCCACACGGTCGAGGCAGACCTCGACCCGGTCGCCGATCGAGAATTCGCGCCGCGTACGTGGGTCTACGATTTTGCGCGTGTTCTCGTGGTAATGATAACGGCGGCCCGGCAGCGTCTCGATGGGGACCAACCCCTCCACGAAGTAGTCCTCCAGTTCGACGAAGAAACCGAACTTGGCGGTATGCACCACCAGGGCGTCGAAATGCTCACCCACGCGCTGGGCCATGAAATCGGCCTTCTTCCAGGCCAGAAGTTCGCGCTCGGCTTCGGCGGCGCGGCGCTCGGCAAGCGAGGTTTCGGCGGCCAGGACGCGCAACTCCTCGAGATCGTAGGGCGCGGCGCAACGCCCATCGAGGGCCGCCGCCAGGACGCGGTGGACGATCAAATCGGGGTAGCGGCGGATGGGGGAAGTGAAATGGGTATAGCTGCCGGCGGCCAGCGCAAAATGGCCCAGGTTTTCGGCCGCGTAGCGCGCCTGCTTGAGGGAGCGGAGCATCAGATAGTTCAAGATGCGTTCCTCTGCTTTCCCTTCCAGCGACGCCGCCAGCCGCTGGTAGTGGCGCGAGGTGACATGGAGTTGCTCGCTGGCCAGCACGAGGTCTTTGCGCACCTTGCGCCCGTCGCGTTTGCGGTCCACCACCGGGAAGCGCTTGACGGGCAAGGCGCCGAATCCCAGTGTGTGGCCGAAACGCGCCGCGATCTGTTCGAACTCCATGACGCGGGCCGGATCGGGTGGTTCATGCACGCGGTAGAGAAACGGCAGGCCCAGACGCTCCAGGTACGCGGCCACGGCCTCGTTGGCCGCCAGCATGAACTCCTCGATGATGCGGTGCGCCGTATAGCGCGGCGCACGGCTGATTGAGACCATTGTGCCTTCCTGGTCCAAGCCGATGACCGGTTCAGGTAGATCGAAGTCGATCGAGCCCCGGCGCTGGCGGCGCTGGTTGAGAATCCGCGCCAGTTCTTCCATGCAACGCAGGCGCGGCGCGAGGCTCCGGTAGCGCGCCGTAGCTTCAGCGTCTCCATCGAGAACTTGCTGCACGGCGGTGTAGGTCAGGCGCTCGGCGCTGCGGATGACGCTGTGGGTGAACTCGCAGGCGGTGACTTCGCCGTGGCCGTCGATGGTGAGCAGCACGCTCAGCACCAGACGGTCCTGATGCGGGACCAGAGAACACAGGCCGGTTGAGAGTTCCAACGGAAGCATGGGCACTGCGCGGTCCGGGAAGTAGACGCTGGTGCCGCGGCGCCGGGCCTCGAGATCGATCGCCGTACCGGGCTTTACGTAGTGGGCCACGTCGGCGATGTGAACATGCAGTGTGTAAGCGCCGCCCGGAAGCCGGTCCACCCACACCGCGTCGTCGAAATCCCGGGCCGTTTCCCCGTCGATGGTTACGATATCCAGGCCGCGGAAATCGCAGCGGCCGGCGGGTTCCGACGGCGCAGCATCGCGCGCCA
>CAYSBM010000188.1:0-630 GCA_964429095.1 uncultured Solibacteraceae bacterium
GTCGCAGTTTCAGCGCATGTGTCAGAAGCTGGGGATCAGGTTAATTGGAGCGAACTCGCCGCAGGCCAAGGGTCGAGTGGAACGGAGCCATGGCACGCATCAGGACCGGCTAATCAAGAAAATGCGGCTGAAGAAGGTTGGCAGCTACGAGCAGGCCGACCTGTTTCTCAAAGAGAGCTACTTGGCCGAGCACAATCGGCGGTTTGCGGTGGAAGCAGCCCAGCAAGTCGATTTTCACGATCCCGTGCCGTCCCCGCGGGATCTCGCTGAGGGGGTTGTATTGCAATCGCTGGCTGCAGCATGGCGCGGAGGTGGTAATCGCACGGGGAAGCAAGGGGCTGGGGGGGGAGCGGGCGGTTGGGCGCGCGCGTCCGCTTCCTGGCTTGCGATCTGCTGGCGGCGCTGCCGGAGGCGTCGATGGACGTGGTGGTGTCAGACCCTCCCTATGTGCCGGAGAGCGACGACCCGGGGCTGTCGCGCGAGATCCGCGGGCACGAGCCGCCGGTGGCGCTGTTCGGCGGTCCGAAGGGGTGGGAGATCTACCAGCGCCTGGAGAGCGAGGCGCCGCGCGTGCTCCGGCCCGGCGGATGGCTCGTCGTCGATCTGGGATTCAAGATGGCCGGCCCGGGG
>CAYSBM010000188.1:640-6565 GCA_964429095.1 uncultured Solibacteraceae bacterium
GCAGGTGTTCGCCGCACGCTATTCGCCATGAAGACCATCCTGCACGTCGAAATGGACGCCTTCTTCGTGTCGGTGGAGGAGATCTTCGACCCGAGCTTGAAGGGCAAGCCGGTGGTGGTGGGCGGGCAGCCCGACCAGCACGGGGTGGTGTCGGCGGCCCCCTATGCCGCGCCCAAGTTTGGAGTGCATTCCGCGCTCCCGCTGCGCACCGCGTACAAGCTGTGCCTGCAGGCGATCTTCCTGGACGGCCATCTGCACTGGTATCGCGAGTACTCGCACCGGGTCTTCGCCATCCTGCAGCGCTTCTCGCCGGTGGTGGAGATGGCGTCGATCGACGAGGCGTATCTCGATCTGACCGGCACGCAGCGGCTGCTTGGCGTGCCGCTGAGAGCTGCGCACGCGCTTCACGACGGGGTGAATCGCGAGACGGGACTGAACTGCTCGATCGGCGTCGCGGGCACGCGCCTGGTGGCCGAGGGCTGCTCGGATCAGGCCAAACCCAACGGCGTGCTGTGGATCGTGCCCGGCGAGGAGGCGCAATTCCTGGCGCCGCTCGACATGCGCAAGATCCCCGGCGTGGGCAAGGTCACCGAGAAAAACCTGAACACCCTGGGCATTCGCAAGCTGGGCGACCTGGCGCGGCTGGATGAGACGTTTCTGGGATCGCGCTTCGGCAAGTGGGGCTTGGCGCTGGCCGGCAAGGCGCGCGGCGAGGACGCCGGCGGGTGGTTCGACGCCGACATCGGTGCCGATGAGGACCCCAAGCCGATCAGCCACGAGCATACCTTCGACGAAGACACCACGGAGTTGGACCGCATCGACTCGACTCTGGCGCGGTTGTCGGAGAAGGTGGGCTGCCGGCTGCGCGAGCACGGCCTGTTCAGCCGGACCGTGCAACTGAAGCTGCGCTATTCGGACTTTTCCACCATCACCAGAGCGCATACCCCGGACCATGCGGCCGACATCGACATCGAACTTCTGTAGCACGCCCGCGCGCTGTTCCTGAAGAACTGGAACGGCGGAGCGGTTCGCCTGATCGGCGTGCACGCCGGGTCGCTGGAATCGGAAGAAGACCAGTTGAGCCTGCTCGACAACAAGCGGCAGGAGCGCTGACGCAAGGCGCTGGCGGCGGTGGACAAGATCCGCGCCCGGGCCGGAGAATCCAGCGTCTCGCTGGCCAGCGGCATGAAGGGCGACCACCCCGAGCGCGTCCATGAGAACCCGGCGGGTCTGCCGGGGAAAGGGCCCGCGCGGCGCCGTCAACGCTGACGGCGGCGGGGAGCGCGGGGTTCCGCCAGCTCTTCGACCAGCTCCCACCCGTGCCCCGTCGAGGCGAAGTGCTCGACGGTCAGGCGCGTGTATTGCTCGGCTACGGAAGCGTTGCCCTCCCGGATGATCTCCAGCATGCGGCGGTGGCGCGGGAGGACCTCGATCCATTGGTCGGGGCCATTGCCCGTGGCCAGGCTGCGGAACAACTGGAAGGCGAACAGCGGAAGCAGGATCCGGCGGGCGGCATCAATCAGGTGGGCGTTCGCCGACATCTCGCAGAGCGACATATGAAACGCGAGGTCGCTTTCGATCAGCGTCTTCATGTCGCCTTCGTCGGCGGCGCGCTGCATGGCCTCCAACGTCTCCTCCAGGGGGGCGAAGTCGGTCGCCGCCTGCTGCGCCACCAGCCGCGCGGCCAGACCTTCCAGCACTGCTCGGACAGCCATCACGCGGGGCAGATCGTCATGGGTATAGCGAACCACGCGTGCGCTGCGCCCCAACTCCTTCGTCAGAAAGCCTTCCGAGACCAACAGGTTGATGGCCTCGCGCACGGATGCCTGGGCGACGCCGAACGCCTTGGCCCATTTCGCCTCGACGACCCGCTCGCCCGGCGCAAGCCGGCCCGAGGTGATCGCCTCCTTAAGCTTGTTGGCAAGATGCTGCTTGACCAGCGTACTCTCGGACGTGCGTTCCAAGCCTGCCACCCCCAGCCCCATTTGAGCGCTCATGTACCGTGGTTCAAGGTGAGGCGCATCAAGCGCTCGAAGTCATCCATGCTGACACCCCATGGTTGTTACATGAAGCATAGCAGGCGGAGATGACGCGTGTCAACGGAAAGCGCTTGACAGACTCACTGGGGATCCATAATAATTCTATTCAAGCGCATATGGGCGCTTATCCCCGCTCGCGGTCCGGCGGCCATGGATTCCTGGCGCGCGGTCCGCGCCACGAGCAGGCGGTGCCCTGTTGTCGTAAGCTGAGCGCTTGAAAAGGAGAAGGACAGTGAGACGACCCATTTTTTTAGTGATCCTCCTGGCGGCTGCCGCAATCATCCCCGCTCCGGCACAGACCGGCCGCGGAACCATCATCGGAACGGTCACGGACGCCAGCGGAGCGGTGGTTCCCAACGTGCAAGTGACCGCAGAGAACAGCGCCACCGGTGCGCGCTGGATAGTGCAGGGCAACGAAGTCGGGAATTACCTGCTATCCAACCTTCCCGTCGGCGATTACAGGCTTACTTTCGAGCTCGACGGTTTTAAGAAAGTCGTTTGGCCAAGCATTGAGGTGAGCGTCGCCACTACCCGACGGGTCGACGTGAAACTGGAGCCCGGCGCGGTTGCTGAGTCTGTCGAAGTCTCGGCGGCAGCGCCGCGCATCCAGACGGATTCGGCAAACGTGGGGACGACGCTGGGATCGAGGGACCTCACTTCTCTGGCGCTGCACATCGGTAACGGCGGGCGCATGGTCGAATGGCTGGCCTTTCAGATCATGCCTGGCGTCGAGGGTGATCCGCGCTATACCAGCACGCACCGCGTTAACGGAACCGCAACGAATTCGCAAGAGGTACTGATCGATGGTGCCTCGATATCCATGGATACCGGTTCTCCCATCAGCAACGTCTCGATGGAGGCTATCAGTGAATTCAACTTCCAGACTAGCGGTATGTCGGCCGAATACGGACGGACGCAAGCGGCGGTTTCCAGTGTCGTCCTGAAGTCCGGCGCCAACGAGATTCATGGCAGCGCTTTCGGCTCTGTCTGGAACGAAGCATTTAACGCCACGCCGTTCTGGTACGGCGTCATCGGCTCCAAGCGCCCTGTGCAACGCCAGTTTGTGGAAGCGGGAAGCTTTGGAGGTCCGGTGTACATTCCCAAAGTCTACAACGGTCGCAATAAGACATTTTTCTACGGCTCCGTTGAACGTTACATGTTACGGAGCCGCAACCAGATAAGCGTCATAACGGTTCCCCTCCCGGAGATGTACGACGGGGATATGAGCAGGCTATTAGGCAATATTGTCGGGACGGATGCACTGGGCAACCCCATCGCGCGAGGAGCGATCTACGATCCAGCCACGTTCCGGCAGCTGAGCAACGGCTTGTGGGTGGGCGATATGTTCCCCGGCAACATTATCCCGGCGAGCCGGATTAGCAAGGTCTCGCGTAATCTGAACGCCATCGCCAAAGCGAACTATGTTCCGAGCCAGACAGATGCCTCAGGAAAATATCTTCTAACAGACAACTACAAAGCTCTCACCGCGGGGTCCTACGAGACCGACTATTACTACTACTCGTTAAAGGTGGACCATTACTTCAGCCCTAAGCACAAGTTGTGGGCCTCTTACACCCACCACATCCGGGATGTTCTTAATCTTACCGGCTTGCTAAACAAAGACTTGGAGAATGGCGGTCCGTTGGCCACCACCAACCATACATGGAGTCCATATAAGTACCCTCGTGTAGCGTTTGACTCGACCATCCGTCCGACTCTCTTGAACCAGTTCAGGGTTCACGTGAACCGGTGGATCAATTCGATTATGCCCGACAACCAGGCCAACGAAGCCGCGAACCTCGGCATTAAGAACCTCAAGTCGATAGGCTATCCTGGGATTAATTGGGGCTCCGGCGCTGTGACCAGTTTCACGAGCCCTGGATCTCCCACCTTGTGGTACCTGGGCAGTACGGCTTGGGGAGTCGCGGACACGGTCAACTTCAATAAAGGTCGTCATTTCATGAAGGCCGGCTACGACTTTCGCCGTACCCACACCAACCGGCGCAGGTTTCAAGCTCCCGCCCTCAATTTCGCAGCCAGAGGCACAGCCATCCCCGGCAGTTCCTTGGTGGGGACCGGTATCGGCCATGCCTTCGCTTCCTACCTACTGGGAATCGTCGACAACGCGGGCCTTTCAGACGCGCTCAGTACTGGCGTCAGAAAGTCATTCCAGGCGCTGTTCCTCCAGGACGACTTCAAGGTCAGCCCGCGGTTGACCTTGAATCTCGGCGTTCGCTGGGAGTATCAGCCCCCGATGACCGAGGTCGCGGACCGTTCGGCGAGTTGGAACCCGACTAAAATAGACCCAGTTACCGGACTGCCCGGAGCTTATGACTTCGCCGGCACTTGCAGCGGTTGCACTGGAAAGAGTTATTTCGGGAAGAAAGATTGGAACAACATCAGTCCCCGCGTGGGCTTAGCGTATCGCGTAGGGAGGACCTTCGTTATCCGCGCCGCTTACGGTATTAACTACGAAGCCGATATCGACAACGCGACGCTCTCCACTTCGATTTATAATCCGTTCGCCTGGGCCGGTACTTACTCGCTGGGTGCCAGCACCACGCAGCCTTGGACCGGTCTGTTTAACTGGGATAATGGTTTCCCGACGGACCGCTACATTGCTCCCTCCAGGGACGTCTCCTATGGGAACAAAGCCGCGCCGTTTATGTTCGACCCGAACTATGGCGTGTCGGGATACGTGCAAACATGGAATTTCAACATTCAAAAAGAACTGCCCAAACGTCTCCTCGTCGAGGTGGGTTATGTGGCTAACAAAGGCACTGGTTTGAAGAACGGTAAGTTATCTGCCGTGAATCAGTTGCCAACTTCAGTGCTATCGAAGTATGGTCCTTACTTGAGCAATTCGGTTAAGAGTGAAGCAGATGCGGCCAAGTACGGAATTGCCTATCCGTATGCGGGATTCTCCGGAACTGTGGCCGGTGCTCTCCGGCCGTACCCGCAAGTTTACGGCACCTCTACCGTGACCAATGTGGGTGCTCCACTGGGTTTCTCCACCTATCACTCCATGCAGGTGATCGTGAACCGGCAGTTTGCCAAGGGTCTGTCTGTATATGGTAATTACGTCCTGTCGAAAAACCTCAGCAACACGCTTACTGCCGAAGAACATACCAACTCCGCACCGATTGACTACTATAACCTTGCCCTGCAGAAGGCCATCACGGGTTTAGATCGGACGCACGTGGTCAAGGCTTACGTCAATTACGAGCTGCCGTTCGGCAGAGGGAAGTCTATTCTACCGGCTGCCGGAAAGTTCCTCAATCTTCTGGTCGGAGGATGGTCCGCGTCGGTGATCGCCAACTACTATTCTGGTGCGCCCTTGTCGTTCACTACCAACAAGACCATCGCAGGGTGGAATGGGGGGTACTATCCGGTCAACATCGCTGCCGGTGACCTCCATAATCCCAGCTTCGACAAGAACAGTGTTTTCCCAATCTCATACGCGGAATGGTACACCAACCCCAAGACCCAGTACCTGAACACGTCCAAGTTCAGCGACTCGGTGGGGTATAGCCTGGGAACTGCGGGAATCTATACTGCGCAGATCCGCGGTTTCTGGACTCGGAACGAAAATATCAGCCTTCAGAAGAGCTTCACCATCGGCGAGAAGTACCGCCTGCAGATTCGAGCCGATGCTTTCAACGCATTGAATCGCCACACATTTAATGCTCCCACCACCAACATTTCCAGTACACAATTCGGCCGGATGACTGTCGGTGGGAACCGTACTATGCTCCTCAACGCGCGTCTGGATTTCTAGGACCGTTCGGCTAGATGAACCGCGCCGCCGGTGCAACACAATGGTGTGGAGCATGCGGCGGCGTGGGCATCTGGAAAAATGGACGTTGACCTGACCCCCCTCCTCCGT
>CAYSBM010000189.1:0-6565 GCA_964429095.1 uncultured Solibacteraceae bacterium
TTGGCGCCGACGAGGTTCTTGTGTGAGGGTATAATATCGTGGCCTTCCAGGGCTGTAGGTATGGCTATTTGGTGGATGGGGGTTGGGGTTAGGAGGGCGTCGTACATGGTTGGCCGTCCTTGGTGTTTGGGTACGCCAAGACCAGTGGTGGAGTTACCCTGCGGGTCGCAGTCGGCCAGTAGGACGCGGATATCGTTGACTGCGAGAGAAGCGGCTAGGTTAATAGCGGTGGTGGTCTTGCCGACGCCGCCCTTTTGGTTGGCGATTGCGATAACTTTGCCCAAGGGGACATGGTATCACACCATGTTCCACGTGGAACCATAGATTACAGGGTTTCACGTGGAACATGGTGGCCAATACAGAGTACTCTGGCCAGTGAACCGGGTAAACGCTCCGGCGGCAGCCATGCAATTCCACCTGGAAGCCGCCCGGCGTCACGCTCGCCAATCAGTAGCGCGTAATGACTCGCCAAGCGCGCGAATTCTCTTTCCCAGCGCACCGCGCGAAGCGTAAGCCAGTCGAAATGCTCATCGATTGATTCGGCGCGCAGAGCCAGCACCCGCACATTCCGAATTCCCCGGCTCGCCTCCCGGAGGAATGACGCCTTGCGCTGGTCGCTCTCCACAAGGGTGACCTCACAATCTGGACGCATGACCGCAATGACAAAACCAGGAAAGCCAGCTCCGCTTCCAACATCAACCACGCGCAAGGGTTCTCCTGGCAGCCGCGAAGCAAGAAAAAGCGCCTCGCCGTAGTGCCTCTCCGCAGCACACGCCAATGAAGCATGCGAGACCAAATTGAGCTTCCCATTCCAACGTTGCAGCAATCCGTAATGTGCATGCAAGGCGGGAGGAAAATTCGCGGGAAGCTTCATAGAGCGCTGCGGCGCAGACTGAGGTATACATCCAGAATCGCTATGGCAGCCGGCGTCACTCCAGGAACGCGCGCGGCCTGCCCCAAAGTGGCCGGGCGCACGCGCTCCAACTTCTGCTGGATTTCAAGCGAAAGTCCCGGAATATGTTTGAAACAGAAATCAGTAGGAATGTTCTTCATTTCGTTTGCCCGCAGCCGGGCGATTTGCCGGTCTTGCTGGGCAATGTAGCCAGCGTATTTGACTTCGGTTTCCACCGTTTCCAGCACCCCCCTGACGGGCTCGCCGCCCAACAGCGGCACAATCCAGTCCCGCAGGCCCGAGATTCGGTTGCCAGACTGCTTCAGCCAGTCGCTCTTGGCAGGGTTGCGGGCCAGTGCGTCGTCCAAGAGCGCCTTCTGCGCCATCTTGGCCTCAAACAACCGCCGCCGCTCATTACTGGCCAGCCCCAGACGAATGGCGATAGGCGTCAGCCTGAGGTCGGCATTGTCGATCCGCAAGTGAAGGCGGAACTCGGCGCGTGAAGTAAACATGCGGTAGGGCTCGTCAACCCCTTTGGTGATTAGGTCGTCAATGAGAATGCCGGTGTAGCCGTCGGTGCGGCAAAGCACTACCGGATCCAGTCCCTTGATCAGACATGCAGCATTGATCCCCGCCATCAGCCCTTGGCAAGCCGCTTCCTCGTAGCCTGAGGTTCCATTGACCTGTCCCGCCAGGAAGAGACCTGATACCGCCTTCACCTCCAAGCGGTGGTCCAGTTCCCGCGGATCGAAAGCGTCGTATTCGATGGCGTAGCCGGGACGGATGATTTCCGCCCGCTCAAGCCCCGGGATGGAGGCCAGAACAGCCTGCTGAACGTCAATCGGCATGCTGGTGGACAAGCCGTTCACATAGGTCTCGTAGGTACGAAGGCCCTCGGGCTCAAGAAATAGCTGATGGCGGGTCTTTTCAGGAAACTTTACCACCTTGTCCTCAATGGAAGGGCAGTAGCGAGGACCAATGCCGTTGATCTGACCGCTGAACAGAGGGGAGCGGTGGATGTTTTCCCGCAAAATGCGGTGCGTCTGTTCGTTGGTATATGCGATATGGCAGAGAACCTGCTCGCGGTCGATGCGCTCGGTGAGAAACGAAAAGGGCGTCGGCACAGGATCTCCAGGTTGGGTCTCAAAGCGGGACCAATCGATAGTGCGCCCATCCAACCGCGCCGGCGTGCCGGTCTTGAGACGAATCCACCGCAAACCCAGGCTCCGCAACTGTTCGCCGAGCTCTTCCGACGCCGGCTCGCCGTTGCGCCCGCAATGGAAGGTGGTCTCGCCCACGTGCGCGAGACCATTCAGGAATGTTCCAGCGGTCAAAACCGCCGCCTGGCAGCGCAAGAGCCGTCCGTCACGGAGGCGAACCCCGGATAATCGGCGCCGCGAACCCGGCTCGAGAACGATCCCGGCCGCTTCAGCCTGCTGTAAACAGATATTCGGTTCCTGTTCTAGTATTTCTCGCATCAGCGTCCGGTACAGCCTCCGGTCGCATTGCGCCCGCGGGCTCCATACCGCCGGTCCACGGCTCGTGTTGAGCAAGCGGTACTGGATCCCCGCCCGATCGGTCAGCTCGCCCATGATGCCACCCAGCGCATCGATTTCCCGCACCAGGTGCCCTTTGGCGATGCCGCCGACGGCCGGGTTGCAGCTCATCTGCGCGATCAGGTCCAGGTTCATGGTGAGCAGGGCGGTGCGAAGGCCCATGCGTGCGGCCGCGCGCGCGGCCTCGCAGCCGGCATGACCCGCTCCGATCACCACGATGTCGTAACTGGAGTTCACTCTATATCTATTCTAACGGCCACCCGCTCGAAGCAGCCGCGACGCGGCTGCTATCATGAGATGCGGTATGAAGGTTCTCGTCATTGGCAGTGGGGGAAGGGAGCACGCCATCGCCTGGAAGCTGGCGGCAAGCGGTTCGGTGGAGAAGGTGTACGCCGCGCCGGGCAACCCTGGCATGGCGCGGGTGGCCGAGTGTTTTGCGCCCGGCGGCTCCACGCCCGCCCACTACCTCAGGCTGGCCGAGGAACTCAGCGCCGATCTTACCGTGGTTGGGCCGGAAGCGCCGCTGGTGGCGGGCGTAGTGGACGCCTTCCGCGCGCGAGGCAAACGAATCATAGGACCCACGCAGGCCGCCGCCCAACTGGAGGGGAGCAAGATCTTCGCCAAGCAGTTTATGGCGCGTGCTGGCATTCCCACCGCCCGTTCGCACACCGCCAGTAACCTGGAGGACGCACGCAAGGACCTGGGCCGCTACGGCTTTCCCGTCGTCCTCAAAGCCGACGGTCTGGCCGCGGGCAAGGGCGTCATCATCGCCCATGACCCATCCGAAGCCGAGTGCGCCCTGGCGGGCCTGCTGTCGGGCGAACTGGTTGGCGCCGCCGGAAGCCGCGTGGTGGTCGAAGAATACCTGGCGGGCGAAGAAGTCAGCTTCATCGCGCTCTGTGACGGCACCAAAGCCGTCCCCTTACTGCCCACCCAAGACCACAAGGCGGTTTTCGACGGCGACCGGGGTCCTAATACCGGCGGCATGGGAGCTTATTGCGACAGCCGCATTTTGGATGACGCCATGACACGGCGCATCATGGATTCCGTGATCCTGCCTACGGTCGAGCAGATGGCAGCCGAAGGGAACCCGTATACCGGCTTTCTCTACGCCGGCTTGATGATGACCTCCGATGGGCCTAAAGTGCTCGAATTCAACGTACGCCTGGGCGATCCTGAAACGCAGCCCATCCTGTACCGCATGCAGGGCGACTTCGCCGCGCTGCTCACCGGGGAGGCGCCACCATGCTGGGGCCCCGATCCCAGCGTCTGTGTGGTGATGGCCGCAGCCGGCTACCCTGGAAAGCCCCGCACCGGCGACCCCATCACCGGCATCGAGCAAGCCGAGGCGTGCGGTGCAACCGTCTTCCATGCAGGCACGCGGGTAGGTCTGTCGGGGCTGGAGACTGCCGGGGGACGTGTTCTGGGGGTGACGGCTTCGGGACAAACGCTGAGCGCAGCCATCTCTAACGCTTACCGCGCCGTGTCACAAATCAGCTTTGTGGGGGCTCACTACCGGTCCGATATAGGAGCCAAAGGGCTGAAACGCTGGCCAGTTTCTTAAGCGGGTCCGGTGTGGCTCTATTGTGCGGAACCCAACGCCAGGAGGAGCTACTTTGCAGCTTCCGCCTTCTTCCTGCGGAATTCGGCCCCCCGCCGCTTCTGGGCTGCGGCTATCCGTTTCCGAGCCGCAGGGCTTAGCTCCCGCCTTGACGGGGCGGAAACAGCACCCCCAACCGGGGCCACCTTCCTGCCACCCAGCATGGCCCGCACTTCGGCGATCTGAGCTTCAATGCGCGCCTTTTGCAACTGCAAGCCTTCCAAGGCTGCACTGAGGAAGGAGGTTTCCTCCAGAGACTTACTGATTCTTGGCATGATAACTCCTAGCTTCCAGTATTGTGCACAAGCTCCTGGAAGTCAATTAGTCAATTTAGAAGATCCTATATTTTCCAGCCTCTCAAATCAGAAAGTTCTACTGGAATCCAGAATTAGAGTGACAGGCCCATCGTTGACCAGACATACCTGCATTGCGGCTTGAAAAACACCGGCTTGCGTTTCCAGCCCTCTGGCCCGAAGCTGCGCTATGAAATACTCATACAGGCGGCTTGCCACGCTGGCCGGGGCCGCCTGGTCGAAACTGGGCCGCCTGCCTTTGCGGCAGTCGCCATAGAGCGTGAATTGAGAAACCACCAGCACGGCGGCAGAACACTCGGCGGCGCACACATTCATCCTGCCTGAACTGTCGGGGAAGATTCGCAGGCCGGCGATCTTTTCAGCCAGATAATCGGCGTCCTTCTCAACGTCATTGCGCCCAACGGCCAACAACACGACCAAACCGCGGCCGATCGCCCCAACCACGGCTCCGTCCACTTCCACATGAGCCTGGCTGACTCTCTGGATGACGGCACGCATATGGTATAAGTAACACAGTACGGGGCGCACTGCATGATTGAGACTTACGCCTTCGCACGGGCGGCACTGCTTGGTAACCCAAGTGACGGCTACTTTGGAAAGACCATATCTTTTCTTGTGCGAAACTTCCGGGCCCGGGTGCTGATTTATCCCAGCGCGAGATTGGAGATCAAGCCTTCCAAGGCTGATATGCCGGTCTTCGAAAACCTTGCCGATCTGCTGGCCACCACGCGTTGGCGGGGCTATTACGGAGGCATCCGCATCATACAGGCGGCTATTGTGCGCTTTGATGACTACTGCCGCCATCAACAGATCGACCTGGCCGACCGGAACTTCAGCATCGAGTACGAATCCAATATCCCCATGCGGTTGGGTATGGGCGGCTCAAGCGCCATCATTGTCGCCGCGTTAAGGGCATTGTGCGCCTACTTTGAAGTGGAGATTCCGAAGCCGTTGCTGGCGAATTTGGCTTTGGAGGCCGAAATGCGCGAACTGGGCGTGCCCGCCGGACTTCAGGCCCGCGTCATACAGGTGTATGAAGGGCTGGTGTATATGGACTTCTCCCGTGAGCTGATGGAGGGGCAGGGCTACGGGGCGTACGAAGTTTTGGACCCGGCGCTTCTGTCGAACGTTTATGTTGCTTACCGCACTAGTTTGAGCGAAGGGACCGAGGTGTTCCATAGCGATATACGCAGCCGTTGGCTGGCGGGGGATCCGGCGGTGGTTGAGGCTATGAAGACCTGGGCCGAATACGCCGCGCAGGGCCGCCAGGCTTTGCTTAGCGGCGACTTCGCTGCCTTAAACCGTTTGATCGACGCCAACTTTGACCTTCGCGCCCGTCTTTATAAGCTCACAGACGGTAATCTCGCGATGATTCGCCGGGCGCGGCAGGTGGGGGCCTCGTCGAATTTCGCAGGCTCGGGAGGCGCCATTACCGGCCTATATCGCGACGAGGGCATGTTCCAGGCATTAGTGGAAGCGATGGAACCCTTGCAGGTTGCAGTCATTAAGCCAATTCTGACCGGCGCACCTAAGGGGATGGCGGGTATTCGCTAGAGCATTTACCTAATCGATCCTGGAACTTAAGTTCCATATACTCAAGTTGATGATCTACCGTAGGCGTCGAGGGCCAAGCTCCTTGCAAGCTGGTTATTACCGTTTTGAAACCACCATGCACCGCACTGTGAGCGGCTTCGGGGACGGAGACTTCATCCGCCTGCGCGACGAGTATGGCAACGTCTGGCGCGGCACGGCGGAACGCCAGGACGACAATACCGTCCGTTACCGTTTCCGGGATTCCAAAGGCCGTACCGTGTCGGGCATATCCGACACATATGGAATTATCCTCCGCGACCACTCAGGCAACGTCTGGCGCGGCTTTCTGATGTAGCCGGTCGCCGGTACTCAATAGTCCGGACCGAAATCTTTTTCGAAAGCCGCGGCCAATTTTGCGCCCCAATCGTTCAGAGGTTTCATCCTGCCGGCAAAGAATCTCAGCACAGGTGGTTCTTCGTAGAATTCGAGGCCTCCGATCAGATGGGCATGCTTCAGCAGCCATTCCACCCGGTCGACGGCGTACTCAATGTGGGACATGGTGAAGACCCGCCTCGGGACAGCGAGCCTCAGCAATTCGACGTCCGAGGGTACATCGTTGCCGTCCTTGTCGCGATCCATCGAAACCCTGCCGCGCTCCATGCCGCGGATG
>CAYSBM010000190.1:0-6563 GCA_964429095.1 uncultured Solibacteraceae bacterium
CCTTTACTGCTTCGGCAAGCTGGTTGACGCCGCGCAGAATCGCCTGCCGCGAACTTTCGCTATAGAGAATCTGTTTTGCTGCCATCTATATTCACCTCCCTCCTCATGCCGCCTTCTGGCCGGCTGAAGTCTGCTCCAAGATACCCAGAATTTCGTCCTCCCGCATGATGAGGTACTCCTGGCCGTCGATTTTGACCTCGTTGCCCGAGTACTTGCCGAATAGCACCCGGTCACCTACTTTCACATCCAGGGGCACCAGGGTGCCGTCTTCCAGGCGCTTTCCCCGGCCTACGGCCATTACTTCCCCTTCCTGCGGCTTCTCTTTCGCGCTGTCGGGGATGATGATCCCGCCTTGTCTTTGTTCCTCTTGTTCGATTCTGCGAACTACAACACGGTCATACAATGGTCTTAGTTTCATCATTCAACCTCCTTGTGCTAGGTTGCAGAGCGCAGGCTGACAGCATGCCTGCCCGCGCCGCTGGATTTCAAACTTGGACTCTCCCGAGGCCATTCCTAATTTGCGTCCCTGGAATCGCCGTTGTTGGGCAGCGTTGCCAGCGCGACCAGCTTGGAGCCTTCAACCTGTTTCAGCACTCCGAACTGGCCCACCGCCCACAGCGAGCCTTTGACGCGCAACAGTTGATGCAAGAATACGACGTCGTGCACGGGAATCGTTTGCCAGGTTTCTCCATGGTCCTGGCTTTCCAGCAACAGGTTATCGCTGGCTATCCACCCGCGGCCGGAATCGTCGAACATCACGGACTTTAGCCAAGCCTGGGAAGGGTGGGTTTGCTGATGCCAGGAAACGCCGCCATCGGTGGTCTTGAGGATTTGTCCACCGAAGCCGACCGCCCAGCCCTGAGAGGGATTCAAGAATTAAACCGATTCCAACGACCATAGTGTGTTGGTGGAGCGCGCCCGCTCCCAGGTGCGTCCGCCGTCGGTGGTGCGAAGGATCGTTCCGGCCCAGCCAACGACCCACCCATGGCTCGCGTCCACAAAGTAAATGCTTTCCAGGCCATGCAGTACGCCGCTAGGCTGGCGCTCCCAGCTTCGTCCGCCGTCGGCGGTGTGTACAATGACTCCCGCCCAGCCGGCCAGCCAGCCATGCTGGCCTATAAAGTGAATTGAGGTGAGGTTTTCGCGCGTGGGCAGTGGGATCTTGCGCCACGTCAGACCGCCGTCTTCGGTTCCCATTAGCGTACCCGCATCTCCGGCTACAAAACCCCTGCGCGTGTCCAAGAAAGCAATGGCGCGCATAGTTTCACCCGTGGGAAGTTTCCGGGCCTGCCAACTGGTTCCTTGGTCGGCGCTGACAAAAAGCTGCTGTTCGTCGCACAGCAGCCAGACATAACCCTCGATGGCGGCGGCCCTCTGTATGGAGCAGGGAGCCAAGGCATGCAAGATATGCGCCGGAAAAAGGAAAAAGAAAACGGCGACAGCCACTTTCCGCATCCGCGCCTTCCTCCGTATTCGGCTGTGCGGGGCGGCCAGCCAGCTCCCGCACAGCCCGTCTTGCCGCCTACTCGACTTTGACCTCGATGGCCTTGGATTGAGCCTTCTCGGTCTTGGGCAGGTGCACCTGCAAGATGCCATCTTTGAATTCGGCTTTCACTTTCTGCTGGTCAACGCCGTCAGGCAGTTCGAAGGTGCGCAGGAAGCTGCCATAGGCTCGCTCCACGCGGTGATACCGCCTGCCCTTTTCCTCTTTCTCGTGCTTGCGCTCGCCCTGGATGGTGAGCATGCCATCCTGGACCGTGACCTTGACGTCCTTCTTATCGACTTCTGGTATCTCAGCTTTGACAAGGTACTCCTCATCGGTTTCCACAATGTCCACCGAAGGAGCCCAGTCGGCGACCGTGAGCGCCTCACGCGTGCCGCTGCGGAAGGATGGCCAGCGGGACAGCATGCGGCTGAAACGGTCGGTTAGATCCTGCATCTCCTTCTCCATCTCTTTGAAGGGGTCCCAACCCCAGCGAATCAAGCTAGCCATATGCTCAAAACCTCCTTTCTAGAGAATGAGTTGGGATGCGGGCTCTCGGCTCGTGAGGCGTGTCGGCGAGACGCGGGCACGAGCCGTTCCGCAATCCGCACGCAGCAATGGAAACTGTTTTAGGCTCGGAGGGCGAGGCCCTGAATCCGAACCAGTTTCAGGATACACCAAAGCCGAAAACTTGTCAACAGGCGCGAAGAAAATATGCGCGTGTTACGCTAATATTTTTCGCAGACTGTGTATTACGCCCCTATCTGTCGATTACAGCCTTGTAACGCGTCTCGCCCTGGCTGTCTACAAAGCTTACTTTCAGTCCGTCCAAGCCCGCCTCGAGCACCGTAAATCCATAAAAAGAACCGGCATATAGCGTACGGGAACTGGAGACGGCAGGACGTATGCCTTGTCCAGCAGCTCCGTTCACAATGAAGTGCACGCCACCTTCCGGCTTCAGGTGCTGCATGACGTGGTCATGGCCCGAAATGTACATACTGGCGCGGGTGCGCAGCAGCGGCAAGAGAATCTTGTCATATCCCGGCGTATCGCCGTGCCCGGCGTTGGAATAGATGGAATAGTGGCCATAGACCACCTTCCACCGGGCCCGAGAGCGCGCCAATTCCCGGTCCAGCCACCGCAACTGCGTTTCCGACAGCGCTGGAGTACACAGAGCGAAGAACTGGACCGGTCCGGCTGTAAAGCTGTAGTACAGCGCCGGCATCCGCCAAGTGCTGCTCTTTTGCGAATACAGAATTTCGGCAGCCGGGCTATCGCTATAGCCCCAGTCGTGATTGCCGGTCGTGGCGTAGATGGGAATGCCCAAGCGGTCGTAGGCATCCAGCCAGTTTGTCTTCCAGAGTGGATCCTCCAGGCTGGTGACGCCCTTGGAAAGCAGGTTATCGCCGACAGTCAGGCCGAAGTCGAAGGGGCGCTTGCGGTGCTCGGCCAGAGCGGCGGAAGCCGTCCGCTTCATATCCTCGTTACCGGTCCCGAAATCGCTGAACACCAAGACCCGGATAGGCTTGTTGGCAGAGATAACTTGGAATGCGGGCGGCGGCTGTTGGAGGAATGACGGGAGGGTGGCTCCGCGGCCGGCGCTCACCCAGCGCTGTTGATCCTCGATGAGTTTGTCCACGGCTGCCGTGTCGCCCTGCTGGCGGGCGAACTGGAGCCGCTGGTTGAAGAACTTTTCCAGTCGACGGGCCTGTTGGAAGCGCAACTGGTCCAGGGCCGAGATTGATACTTCGGGGTCGGCATCCGTGGTGGCGCGTCGCTCGAGAAATTCCAAGACGGCCGGGTCAGACAGGCGCCCCAGGCGCTCGACCAGCAGCTTACGCACCACAGGCGAAGGATCGGCGTCGCCGACCTTGATGAGCGGAGCCGTCATGGAGCTGTTGAATTTCCTCAGTAGGCTCTGGATCGCCGCGGCGCGCTTCTGGCCGTCCGGTTCCGCCAGGATGGCCTGCGGATCGGCTGCCGGCGTCTGGAAAAGCAGCAGGAAGGTAATCAGGATGCTGGTCATGGTGTTCTCCATAGAGGCGGAATGTGCACCAGAGGTGGTTACTCCGAGCAGGCGCCAAACCGCCGCTGGCGGCGTCTATTGTGGCACAAAAGCGGTATAGTAGGAGGTTTTAAAAGACGCGGTGAATTTTGCCGCCAGGAGGACATCATGCCCGAAGGCGATCCAGAGGTTCCCGGCAGCGAAGAATCGGGGCAGCTGCCTTTTTTTCACGTTGAGGCGAACTCGATTCCCGAAGCATACTATGAGGCTTTGAAAGCGGTCCACTTTCAGGGGCACAAGCTGAGGACCCAGTACGACCGCCGGGCGAGCGACGGTTCTTATATCGACCCTCCGGGCAAAGACGCCCGGGTGTCCATCTGGATACGCAACCCCTTCGAGCAGCCGCGCTTTCCAGCGCTCAGCTATTGCGAGCGCGGCAAATACATCGCCGAGTTTCTGGGGGCCAAAGATCACCTGGTGGTGCCTTACCAGGAACTACTGCGCCGGGTTCATGAAAACCAGGAGTTTGAAGCCACTGAATGGCCTTATTGTTATCACCAGCGCCTCACGGCCTACCCGCGCAGCGACGGAGCAACCATTGATCAGTTGGAATTGATTCTCGACAAGCTGGCCAAGGAGAACATTACGCGCAGAGCCATCGCGACCACCCGCGTGCCGGAGATCGATCTGTTCATGGCGGCCGACATGCCTTGCTTGGGCGAAGTGCAGTTGCGGGCCATCGAAGACCCCGGCGGGCGGCTGTTGTTACACATGCACACCCACTGGCGCAGCCGCGATCTTTATAAAGCCTGGGGCGACAACGTAATTGGGATTACGAACCTACAAGCCCGGCTGGCGGCGCGGCTGGCGGAAAAAATGGGACGCGAGGTGGTAGCCGGCCCCTATAGCGAAGCGATCGGCTCGCTGCACATCTACGGCCAGGATTATAAGTCAAAGGGCATGGACAAATTTTTTGCGCGCTTTCCGACGCGCGAATCTTTCGTGGCGCGTGCGCGAACCAGCCAGGCGGTGTGCGAAACCGAGATCATCCCCCAACTGGAGGACTTGCTGAAGGAACCGACCTGGCGTTTTCCTGCGTCAGCCCTCGAACTGATCCGCGGGCTGATCGAGGATTATCGCAGAGGCCGGTTTGTCCCGTGAGAACCCAGGGCCGGGCGGCGGGGCTAGATCATTTCGTTGAGCAGTTCGCCGCGCGGTTGCGGGATGACTACCTTATGGACTAGCAGTCCCTTCTTCCCGATTATGTGCGCGCCGGTGTCCACAGCGCTGCGCACTGCGGCTACGCTGCCGGTGAGGGTGGCGAATGCTTTGCCGCCCAGCGCCATCGCCAGGCGGATTTCAATCAGCCGCACATTGGCCGATTTCACAGCCGCATCGGCGCCTTCAATCAGCGCGGCGACTGAGAAAGCCTCGATCACGCCCAGCGCTTCGAGCTGCTCCACCTTAGATACGCCGCTGATTGCCGGGAAAATGCTCTCGTGGACATTGGCGATGGTAAAGGTGTCGATGACCGAGAAACCGCCGGCCGCAGTCCCGGCTTCGACGCTGGCAGCCACAGCGGCCACCTCGCCGCGCACCATCACCAGATACTTGCCGGAGCAGATCGAACGGGCCAGAACCAGTTCGACGTCAGCGGCCTTCAGCATGGCGTCGGCCACTTCCATCCCCGCCGCGATGCTGCCCAGTTCAATCAGTCCAATGCTGTTTTTCGCCATCGCTCACTCAGCTTGTATTTCGATGTAACGGCCTGTTACCGCCGCTACGCGCCCGCGGATGCTGGCGTGCAAATTCGCACCCAGTTCAGCTTCGCCCACGGTTGCGATCAAGGCTCCACGTTCGACCGCCTGTCCTACCTCTACCACCGGCTCGGCGGGTTTGCCCACATGCTGCGCCAGCTTGATGCGAACCATTTCCGGCTTGTGGTCGATATCCTCAAATGGCGTCTCCGCCTCGTACTGTTCGACTTTCAACCGCCTTCGCAACATCGCTTGCGGCACTCGCCGGAATTCTTTCATGGGATGCACTTGCACAGGGCGCGCCTGCTGGAACTGGATCCCTGCCGAACGCAGCGCTTGCTTGGCGTCATCGCAAGCTTCCTTCGGGAAGAGATCTTCCGGACACGCATACAGCGTGCAGAGGCCGCAGGCGCAGCACAACTGGCCCCACTGGCTCCAGTAGTCCGCGCCGGAGGTAGTGAAACCCAGCGACCGCATAACCTTGTGGGGCATCACTTCATAACCCAACAGATACCGCGGGCAAAACTCGGTGCAGTAGCTGCACTGGTCACAGGCCGACTTACCAATACGGTTCCGCGCCTGCCGCGGCCTGCTCTTGCGTTCCACCAGGTAATGATCGCGCGGCAACAGGATCAGTCCGCCTGTGGTCTTGGTGACCACCTCGTCCTGGTCAAACGTGAGGGCGCCCATCATCAAACCGCTCACGAAGATCCCGTAATCGGCCACCGCCGCGCCACCGCACAGCGCGATCAAGTCGCGGAACGGCGTGCCTACGGGCACCCAGAACGACTTCGGTTGCCGCACCGCCCCGCCGACCGAGACCAGTTTGCGGGTCACCGGGATGTCTTGCGCCGCCCAGTGCACGTTGTAAAGCGTCTCGACGTTATTGACCACGCAACCCACCTGAAGCGGAATGCCCCCAGCAGGGATTAGGCGGCCGGTGGCACTGTAGACCAGCTCGTACTCATCGCCTGAGGGGTAGAAATCGCCAAGCAGCGTAAGTTCGATACTCCGTGCGGCGGCTTCCGGCGCGATCGCCTCAATGGCCGCGCCGTTTTTCTCCTTGATGCCGACCTTGCCCTGGCGTGCATGGGTGGCTTCCATCATCAGCGCCATACCCGAAACGACCTGTTTCGGGTAGTGGCGCATCAACTCGAAGTCTTTATGCAGCAGGGGTTCGCACTCAGCCCCGTTGGCCAGTACGAACTCCACCCGGGACTGGGCTTTCACATAAGTCGGAAAACCAGCGCCTCCGGCGCCCACTACGCCGCACTGCTTGAGTTTCTCGCTCAGCATGAATTTCCGGCCAGATTTCCAG
>CAYSBM010000191.1:0-1194 GCA_964429095.1 uncultured Solibacteraceae bacterium
CCAGCCCCAACGACGGCCCCGACAACATGGCCATGTACGCCTGGCACCAGGTGCCGGGCATCGACATGCTTTTTAATCAGTTTCGCGAGGATGTCAACGCGCAGTTCGGCAATGTGCGCTCAGTAAAGGAGCTCACCAGCGTGGCCAATCAAATGGGCCGCCGCCGTACGTTGAGCGAGACCTATGGCGGGGCGGGCTGGGAGTTGCGCTTCGAGGATATGAAGCGCCTGGGTGAGTGGGAGTATGTGCTGGGAGTGAATTTGATGAACCAGCACCTCTCATTCGGAACCATCGTTGGGGCCCGTAAGCATGACTACCCGCAGTCGTTCAGCTACCATACGCCCTGGTGGCCGCTCTATCACATCCAGGCGGCCTATTTTGCGAGGTTGTCGCTGGCTCTGGCCAGCGGGGAACAGCACAACCGCATTTTGGTGATTGAGCCTACCACCTCGGCCTGGATGTATGCATCTTGTTCCGGGCGCAGCGCGCAGATGATGGCCGTGGGCCAAGCTTTTCAGGAGTTCTTGAACCGCTTGGAGGCCGCGCAAGTCGAATACGACCTGGGCTCGGAAGACATCATGAAACGCCAAGGCTCGGCTTCCGGCGGCAAGCTCAAGGTGGGACGCCGGGTCTACGACTTAGTCGTGCTGGCGCCTGGCACGGAAAACCTGGATTCAGGCACGGCCAGGCTGGTTGAAGACTATCTGGCCGGCGGAGGCACGCTGCTAAGCTTTGTAGATCCGCCGGGGCGCATTGATGGCGCGGAAAACTCCCGCCTCGCCAAGGCCGCTGCGGTTCACGCCGGACGGTGGATCCGGGCGAACGCCATTGATGAGGAAGCCGCGCGCCAACTGCTGGCTACGCGTGATTTCCAAATTCAATGGAACCCGGCCTCCGGCGGAAAGCTCTTTCACCAGCGCCGCCAGCTCGAAGACGGACAGCTCATCTACGTGGTGAACTCCAGCCTGGAGCAACCAGCATCAGGAACCCTGAAGGCCAAGGGCGCCTCGTTGAAACAACTGGACCCGGCCAGCGGCTCCATCTCGCCTTACCCCGCCAAGGCGGCGGAGCCAGGCAGCCTCGAAATCGGCTTCGATTTGGCGCCCGGGGGCAGCCTACTCCTGCTTGCCGGCCATTCCGGCTCGCTGGCGCCGCCCAAGCCCGCGCCGCCCGCCCTGGCGCCGGTACGAGCCA
>CAYSBM010000191.1:1204-6562 GCA_964429095.1 uncultured Solibacteraceae bacterium
CCCAACACCCGCGCGATCGACTATTGCGATCTGAAACTTGCTGGTTCGGTCGCCCCCGACATGTATTATTACGCTGCGGCCAGGAAGGTCTTCCAGCACTTCGGCTTTGAGGGCAATCCTTGGGACGCGGCTGTGCAGTACAAAACCGACATTCTTGACCGCAATCACTTTTCCACGGACTCTGGTTTCGAAGCGACCTACCATTTCATGGTGACCGGACCCATCAGCCGCGCAACGCTGCGCGCCGTCGTGGAGCGCCCGCGCCTGTGGAAGGTCAGCGTAAACGGCAAGCCGGTATCGGCGCTGCCCGGCCAGTGGTGGTTGGACCGGGACTTCGGCGTCTATGACATCGGCGCTTTTGTGGTCGAGGGCCGCAACGCCATCAGCCTGAGCGCTTCACCCATGGCGGTGCACAACGAATTCGAGCCGGTCTATCTGACCGGCGAATTCGGCGTCGAGGCTCAGCCGCGCGGCTGGCGCCTGACGCCTCCCGCCCCGTTGAAAACCGGAAGCTGGAAGCAACAGCTTATGCCGTTTTATTCCCATACGGTTTCCTATGCCGCCAGCTACAGCTTCACGCGGACGCCGCCGCGGGCCCTGGTACGGCTCGGCAAATGGAACGGCACGGTGGCCGAGGTGCGTGTCAACGGCAAGAGTGCGGGCGCGATCGGCTGGCAGCCATACGAACTGGATGTGGCAAAATTCCTGCGCCCCGGAGCCAACCGCGTGGAAGTCGTGGTCTATGGTTCGCTCAAGAATTCCCTGCGACCCCACCCCGGAACGCTCCCCCGGGGCCGCACCCGGCCGGGCAGCGTCCGCAACCCCCCGGAAACCACTCCGCCCGGGGCCAGCTACGACCTGGAATCCTACGGCTTGATGGAGGATTTCCAGCTCTTGACTGAGGCGCCGGCGCCTGCGGCGGCCGCGCGCCGGAAGAGGTGATGCAATGGCCCGCCTGCCCCGCCGCGACCTGCTACGCATGTTGCCTGCGCCGCTAGCGGCGGGCGCCCCCGCCCTCGGCGGCGCCCGGCTGCCGAATGTCCTGTTTCTAATGACCGACCAGCAGCGGTTCGACACCATTGCTGCGCTGGGCAACCCACACATTTGCACGCCCAATCTCGACCGCCTGGCGGCGCGTGGGGTGACATTCACCAACGCCTATTCGCCGTGTCCAGTGTGCGTGCCTGCCCGCTACACCATACGCACGGGCTGCGAGCCTCCCACCACCGCCGTGTTTTCAAACGCCTGGCCGCAACCTGCCGAAGGGCAGGCGGCGACGATGACGGGCCGTTGCGGCCCTTACTTGGCGGCTACCATGCGCCGCCTCGGCTACCGCACGTTCGGCATCGGCAAGTTTCACACCTTGCCATGGGACGAGAATCTCGGCTACGACGTGCATCTGCACAGCGAGGAACTCTATGCCACGCCTGACCAGCGCCGCCGCGATTCCTACGCCGCATGGATCCGCGCCCGGCACCCGGCTTACGATTTCGTCGAAGGGTTGATGGGTGAACGGACCGAGATGTATTACATGCCGCAGATGCCCCCCATGCCTGCCGAAGCCACCGTGGAGCGCTGGGCCGCTGAACGCGCCGCCGAGCAGATCCGAGGCGGCGGTTTGCAGCCGTACTTCGGCTTTGTCTCCTTTGTCGGGCCGCATCCCCCCTTTGCTCCGCCCAGTCCTTTTAACCGTATGTATGATCCGGACCGCATGCCCAATCCGGTTTGCGGCCGGTTGGAAACCGACCACATGGACGAACAGATTCCCTGGATGAATTACGCCGTGTGGGCCGAGGACATCAACGATTCTCATGCCCGCGTGCTCAAGGCGCGCTATTACGGCGAGATCAGCCATATTGACGATTGCATCGGCCGCATCCTGGACGCCGTTGAAGCGCGCGGGGATGCCGAGAACACTCTCATCTGTTTCTTCGCCGACCACGGTGATCACTTGGGCGACCATCACGCCTGGCAAAAGGAGAGCTTCTTTGAGGCTTCCTGCCATGTGCCGTTGCTGGTGAGCTGGCCGTCCCGGCTGCCTGCGGGCCGCCGCTGCGAGGAACTGGCTTCGCTGGCGGATCTGTTCGGCATCGCCACCAGCGCCGCGGGCAAGCCGGAGTTGCGCGAAGGCGCGGACCTGTTGGGCCTGTTGAACGGCGCCGCTCCGCCCCGGCGAGTCCTTTACGGCTATTATGCGCAGCCGGGAACGCCGCAATTCAAGATCATGGTGCGGCGGGAGAACTGGAAATATATTTACATGGCAAACGGCGGGCGCGAGCAGTTGTTTGACTTGCGCAGCGATCCCCAGGAACTGTCCAACCTGGCCCAGAAGCGCTCCAGCTTGGCGGCCGAATTACGAAGTCTGGCCAAGCAGGCTTGCGGCCGGCCGGGGCTTCACGGCGCTCTGGACGCCGGCGGCTTGCGGGCTTTCCCTTACACGCCGCGCCGCTTGCGCCGGATCTACCAGTTTGACCACTCGCGCGGGGTGATGGGCTTTCCGAAGCGGCCGCAGGAGGTGGTGAAGGGAGGCGCCTGATGCGGGTCTGGGTGTGGCTGGGCTTGCTCTGGGCGGCTGCCGGAGCGGCGGAAACGGTCGATTTCAGCTACGCCTTTGGGCCGCCGCACCGCATCACCGTCGCCTATCCCTCGGCCAGCGAAAAGACGCTGCTTGATCTGGAGCCGGGATCGTTGACTGCGCATTGGACTTACGACGATCTGCGCAGCCTTCCGCTGGCTATCTTTAAAGCACCTCGCATCCAGTGGCACATTCGCATACGCCCGCTGACCGACGGACAATCGTTCTCCTCCAGCCGGTGGACGCGCGGGGAGCGCTTCCTGCCCATGCTGGACAACCTGTACCAGCAGCCCGCGGCCAGTGTGCGTCTGGAAGCCATCGGCGGCCGGCAGGCGGCCATCATCCGCGTCACAGTCTGCAACCTGGATACGCGCCCGCACCGGGTCGCGGTGGAGTGCGAGGTCCGCAGCGGCTGGGTTGCGCACAATCCGGCCTGGATCGAACCGGGCACGGACCCGGACGCCCTTCTGGCTTGTCAGGGTGACCGAGCCGACCGTGTCCTGCTATTCGGCGTGGGGGCGGCGTCTTATCCGCGGGAACGCATGAAGATCGTTCCCGGCTGGGATTTGGCGCCCGGTGAGCAGCGCACCGGATACCTGGTGCGGCCGTACGAGGCTTATCAGAATCAGCTCGCGGCGCTGCGGCGGCGGGATTGGGCGGGAGAGTTTGCCGCGGCGGTGCGCACCTGGAGGGAGCTGCTCGGGCGGGCCGTCGAGATCGAACTGCCCGATGAAAGGGTGCGCAATGCCTACTATGCGGGCTTGGGCGATCTCTTCATCATGCGCGAGCCGCTTGCTGAAGGCTACGTCGGCGGCATACCGGGCACGGAGGTGTATCGATCAGTTGCGCCGTTCGAGCCATCGGTGGCCGCGATCGCCCTGGATCAGGCCGGTTTTCATGCCGAGGCAGCCGACGGCCTGCGAGTCCACCTGGAGATGCAGGAGCCGGACGGCAACTGGGCGGATCCAAGAGGCTGGGCGCATCATATGTGGGGCGCCAGCGGCGTCAAGGCATGGGCCGCGCTGGAACATTACCGCCTGACGGGCGGGCGCGCCTATCTGGAAGCCGTCTATCCGCGCTTGCGGGCCAGTTCCCGCTGGCAGGAGACGCAACGGCGGAGAACCCGCGTGCTCAACCAGGGCGTGCGTGGGCCTGCATACGGCCTGATGCCGCGCGGCATGGGCGTTGGCGGCTGGCTGCGTGGCGACGATTACTTCGGCATCTTTTACCCGCACAATATTTTGGCGGTTTTTGCCGACCGGTTATCGCTGGAGGCCGCCCATATTCTTGGCAAGACGCAGGACCTCGCCGAATTGAGGCGGATTTACGAAACCGCACGGGAGGATCTGCTTGCCTCGCTCGAGGCAGGCGCCATTGAAGAGAACGGTCTGCGCTGGATTCCCGGCTCGCCGCGCGATGCTTCCGGCAGCCGTTGGGGAGCGCTGTACGCGTTATTTCCCGCCCGGCTGCTGCCGTCTCAACATCCTCTCATCACGGGTACGATCCGCAAAATGGAACAAACGCTCAGCCCGGGGGGACAGCCCCTCAATACGGGTTGGATGCGCGATGGCGCCTGGGTGGCCATAACTTTGGATAACCTGGCTGAAGCGTTGCTGGTGCGGGGCGAGGCGGACCGCGCGGCCGCTTATCTGTACTCCACGCTGAATCACGGCACACCGCTTTACAGTTGGTGCGAGGAGCGTGCGCCGCAAGCCGGAACGACAAGAATCAGCGGGGACCGGCAGCATCTGTGGACTCCGCTCGCTGTGGTGCGTTACATCCGGGATGCGCTGGTCTTCGAACAAGGCCGGGAATTGCATTTGGCCGCCGGCGCCGCGCGGAGCTGGTTAGAACCGGGCAGGACGCTGGGCGTCAGGCGAGCGCCAACCCATTTCGGCGAGGTGAGCTTCCGCATTTCCCCCGATGCCGGAGCCATCCGCGCGGAGATCGATCCTCCCGTCCGCCAGATGCCCTCGGCCATCATCCTCCACCTGCCTCATGCGCACCGCAAGCTCCTCAAATCGGTGGAGATGAACGGAAGGCCGTGGGATGCCTTCGACCCGGCCCACGAAACCGTGAGACTTCCGGCCTCCCCGACTCAGATCCGGGTTGAGGCCCGGTACGGAAGTCAGACGATGCCTTCAAACAGCACCGAACTGAGGTAGCGCTCGCCGGAATCCGGCAAAATCACGACAATGTTTTTACCGGCGAATTCCGCCTGCCGCGCCAACCGTACGGCCACTGCTGCCGCCGCCCCACAGGAGATGCCGCTCAGGATGCCCTCCTCGCGGGCAAGGCGGCGGGCCATTTCGATGGCTTCCTCGTTGGAAACCAGCTCCACGCGGTCCACCACCGACAGATCCAGCGTGCCGGGGATGAAGCCCGCGCCAATGCCCTGGATCTTGTGCGGCCCGGGCTTCAGCGGTTGGCCGGCCAACGTCTGCGTGATCACCGGGCTCGCTTCCGGCTCCACGGCCACCGAGAGAATGTTTTTCCCGCGCGCCTTCTTGATGTAACGGGAAACGCCGGTGATGGTTCCGCCCGTGCCCACCCCACTTACCAGGACGTCAATGTTGCCGCCCGTATCTTCCCAAATTTCGGGTCCGGTGGTCTTATAATGGATATCCGGATTGGCGGGGTTGTTGAACTGCTGGAGCAGAATGTAGCGGCCGGGGTCTGAGTTGTAGATCTCTTCGGCCTTGGCGATGGCGCCCTTCATTCCCAGCGCTCCTTCGGTAAGGACCAGGTTTGCGCCAAACGCCTTCAGAACCTTGCGCCGCTCG
>CAYSBM010000192.1:0-6560 GCA_964429095.1 uncultured Solibacteraceae bacterium
CACATAGATCCAGAACAGGCTGATGGCGAACTGCGCCGCCAGGGGCGTGGCCGACGTGCGCGCCGCCGGCATCGAAAAATGCGCTGCATTGCCCGCTCCGAATAGGAAGCCCGCCGCTACGAAGCCGGCGATCACCAGCACCTTCAGCGAGGTGAGCACATTCTGCACCCGCGCCGCGCGCCGCACTCCGAAACAGTTCAGGATGGTCAACGCCGCCACCAGGGCCGACGCCGCCACCTGTGCTCCCCCAAGCTTGACCGCCCACGATCCGGACCCCACTACGAACGCGGCGTTCTCCTGCTTGAGCGCCGGGAAGAAGTGCCCTAGGTAATCGGAAAACGCCAGCGCCGCCGCTGCGATGGGCGCCGAAAAGCCGGCGAAGAACGAGACCCACCCGCTGACAAAGCCCCAGGTAGGGCCGTAGGCGCGGGTCATATAAACGTATTCGCCGCCGGAACTTGGGAAATTCACGCCGAGTTCGGAATAGCAGAACGCCCCCGCCAGCGCGAACACCGCTCCTACCAGCCAAATGCCCAAGACTAGCTTGGGCTCGCCCAGTTGCCCGGCCAGAAACCCGCTGGTGGTGAAGATGCCGGTGCCCACCATGTTGGAGACCACCAGCGCCGTAGCGCTTCCGACGCCAAGCTGGCGGAGCAATTCGACTGTGTGCGTATCTGTGGTTGATTTCGGCACTGTGCTCATTTTACAGCCTTTAAAGCCGCCAAGCGCCGGGCGCGAAAAACAGTTTTTGCTCTCCGGCGGCGCGCCGCCGCATCCAATGGGGCAGATGTTGAACCGGCGGGCTATCTTTGGAATTCCGGTTGTTCTTGCTCTATGTTGTATTGGAGGTGCCAGAATGTTTTCCAGCCAGGCTGAGTTTCCCAGCCCCATTTTGGACGCCGCTCCCGCTCAGGGGCGCCAGACCGCCGTCCTTGCGGGCGGGTGCTTCTGGTGTACGGAAGCTGTATTCGAAGCTGTCGAAGGCGTCACGGAGGTAATCGCGGGATACGCCGGAGGCTCCCGCGAGACCGCCCGGTACGAGATCGTCTCCACCGGACGCACCGGTCATGCCGAATCCATCCTAATTACCTACGATCCGGCCAGGATCACCTACGGCCAGCTTCTCAAGATCTTCTTCAGCGTGGCTCACGATCCCACTCAACTGAACCGCCAAGGGGGCGACACCGGCCCACAGTACCGCAGCGCCATCTTTTACGCGACCGACGAACAGAAGCGCGTGGCGGAAGCCTATATCCGCCAGCTCAACCAGGCCGGCGTTTTCCCCAGCCCCATCATGACCGAGGTGGTTCCGCTGGCCAAGTTCTACGCCGCCGAAGACTATCACCAGGACTTTGCGGCGCGCAACGGCGCCCATCCTTACATCGTCGCCGTATCCGATCCCAAGCTGGTCAAGCTGAAGAAAATGCATCCGGGCTGCGTGCGCAAGCGCAGCAAGTGACGGCCTGTTCCGGGACTCGCCCGCTGCCTACGCCCAGTAGTTGCGGTCGAGCGAGCGGTACTGCACGGCTTCGGCCACATGGCGCGCCTGGACGGTTTCCGATCCCGCCAGATCGGCGATCGTGCGGGCCACTTTGAGGATGCGGTCGTGGGCCCGCGCAGAAAGTCCCATGCGGCGCACGGCCATTTCGAGGGTGCGCTCGCCGGCCTCGTCCAGCGCGCAGAGCTCCCGAAGCCGCCGCTGCGGAATCAGGGCGTTGTAGAAACCGCGCGAGGCCTGGATGGCGCGGGCGCGCCCGACGCGCTCGCGAATTTCGGCTGAGGTCGCGCCGGCGCCGCGGCTGCGTAGTTCCTGATAGGGGACCGCGGGGACTTCGATATGCAGATCGATGCGGTCGAGCAGCGGGCCCGAGATCTTGCCGAGATAGCGCTGGATGATGGCGCCCGTGCAGCGGCACTCACGCGTCGCATCGCCGTGAAATCCGCATGGACACGGGTTCATCGCCGCCACCAACATGAACCGGGCCGGGAAGGCCAGCGTCATTTGCGCCCGGGCCAGCGTTACGGCGCCTTCTTCCAGCGGCTGGCGTAACAACTCGAGCACGTTGCGCGGAAATTCGGGCAGCTCGTCGAGAAACAGCACGCCGTTGTGCGCCAGGCTGACCTCGCCCGGCCGGGGCGTGCCCGCGCCGCCTCCGATTAACCCCGCGTCGGAAATGGTATGGTGCGGCGCGCGGAAAGGCCGGGCGGCCAGCAGGCCCGCGCCGGGCGCGAGAACGCCGGCCACACTGTGGACCTTGGTGGTCTCCAGCGCTTCCTCAAAGCTGAGCGGCGGCAGAACGCCCGCCAGCCGGCGCGCCAGCATGGTCTTGCCCGAGCCGGGCGGCCCAATCATGAGCACGTTGTGGCTCCCGGCGGCGGCGACTTCCAAGGCGCGTTTGGCAGCCGCCTGGCCCCGCACTTCGGCAAAATCGGGCGCGGCGCCCTCGGCCGCGCCGTGCGGTGGAAGAGCGGAGGCGGCCCTCTGCGGAGCAAAGCGCTCCGGCTGCTTGACCAGGTTGACGGCCTCGGCTACATGCCGTACTCCGAATACGCGTACCCCTTCCACCACTGACGCTTCAGCCGCGTTGGCCCGCGGCACCACCAGGTTCGTGATGCCCTGGCGCCGCGCGCACACCGCTACCGGAAGCACGCCGCGCACCGCGCGCACTCCGCCGTCCAGAGAGAGCTCACCCACGAACAGGTGTTCCTCCGTGGCGGCGGCCACGCCCATGGCTCCCAGGATGCCGACCGCCATGGGCAGATCAAACCCCGCGCCTTCTTTGCGGACGTTGGCCGGGGCGAGATTGATGGTGACGGCTTTATTGGGATAACCGAAGCCGCCGTTCATCAGCGCGCTCTTGATCCGCTCGCGGCTCTCGCGGACTGCCGTATCCGGCATGCCTACCACCACGAAGTCGCGCGCTGAGCCGGACGAATACATGTCCACTTCAACGTCGATCGGGCAGGCGTCGATGCCGTAAACGGCCGCCGTGCGTGTCCGAAACAGGGCCACTTAATAGTAAGTGGCCGGCCGGCGGATTTTTCTCATGCCGCTTCGGCTTGGCCGAGTGCTAGTCTTCCCGGATTCAAGGCTTGTAAACGCCCCATCCCGGCGACGCCGGGCTCTTGTAATACACGCCGTGCTCTCCGGCTCCTTCGTCGTTATAAACCTCTTGAACAATGGCGAAGTCGCCCCAAATCGCAGGGCCGATTTCTACTTCGCCGGAAGTGTACCAGGTCCCGTCTTTCAAAATGGCATCGGCTGGGACTGCGACAATCTTACAGAAATATGTCCAATGATAAGTCTTTCCGTCGTCCCCCTCATAAGATCCAGACATGTGGTTGGTGAGCCACGCGCCGGAGCCTTTGTAGCCGGGATAGCCGTAGTGGCGGTCCAACTTGCCGTCGCCATCGCAATCCTTGTTGCTGAGCCACGCATCGTTCCACTTCATAATCAAGGAATCGCCAGAAGTGACGGGTGTGGCAGGACGTAGGAAATTGTCGTAAAAGCCATTGAAAACCATCGCCTGGTAGTTGTATCCATAGACGTCATAGCCCGTGGTAAGCGGATTCCCCGCACTGTCGGTGATGGAACCTTGTGGTATGGTTGCGCAACGCGGTGGCGGAGCGGCAAACACTAAGCTCGCAGACAAAACCACGATGAGCAAACATGTGATCCGTTTCATTTTAAATCTCCTTTCTGCGGTTCTTGCCCACTTGCGTGTAGACGCAAACTCTCTTCCCCGACTAACGGGGCGCTTGTCTGTGTCCACTGATAATTGTAGATCCGAAGCGCCGCCAGTCAAGTTGCCATTGCGCCCGACTAGTACTGAAACGGCTGCATATTTCTACCCTACGCGGAATGTTGGGTTGGGGTTAATTATCTGCAATCTGGACTTGTTTGTGCAGTAACATTCGCGTGCGGTGAGCTTAATTTCACAGCTCGGCGATTCTCATCTGGCGCGCGGCGGCGTTCTGATCAAGGTCCACGTGTAACACCCTGAGGCGGACGAACGTGTGTGGCGCCGCACGGCCATTGGCCGTTACACGGTAACTAGCGCCTGTCTGCCTTCTCTGGGTACGCCGCCAGTGAAGGGCGGAATGGGCCGCAGCTTTGCCGGCAGAGGCCGCAAAAGGCCCTCTCACTCCACGCGAAAGGTGTGGCGGCTCTCGCTGGTCTGGTTGCCAATCAGATCGCGCAAAGTGAGAACCAGCGTGTACTCGCCGGGTTTGGTGTCCGGCCTGCCGGTAAGACTCAAGATGCCGCCAACCCAGCGCCTCGGATAGAAGGGCTGTTCCTCTTCGGTTGCCGCCTTGGGCTGAGAAAACAGGACTTTGCCCGAAGGACTAAGCACGGCCACGCCGTATTCCACCTGGAAGCGGTTCCTTTCGCCGAGTTTGTAGCCGGTGATTTCGAATCGCGCCCATACAGTGTCGGCCGGCCGGTAAACCGGCGGCGCCAGCCCTGGCCCATCTTCTTCCGAGCGCAGGAAACGGAAATTCCGGACCGTGATGGAAGCCGCCGGCGCCACCTTCTGCCCCCGGACCCGTAAAGGGATTTCCGAGGAGGCCTCTGTGCCGGCCAACTCGTCTTTGACGGTAACCGACAGGCGATAGGTCCCCGGCTCGAGATATGAAGGCAGAACGAACTCGTGGCGGGCCTTGGGAAGCCAGTTCTTGTCCTCCGGGGCCAGTTCGGCTTCCATGGTTCCGGCAAAGGGCGGCGCCAGAAGCACGTTGTCCGGATCGGTGGCGCGCGCTTCATAGCGGATCTTGATCTGTCCCTCCTCGGAAGCTGTGAAACCCTCCACGCTGAAGGTGAAGAAAACCGTTTCTCCCGGCGTGAAGAGGTAACCGGCCGGAAGTGCCGGGCCGCCGTCGAACTGGTGTGTGGCGATATAGCCGACCGCGAGTTTCTTCGGTGGCGGCGCCGCCACAAGCAACAGGCAAGCGGCAATGGCAAGCACGCCTTTCATGGCGCGGTCCGCAGCCGGCTATTTTTCATCCGGCACCGGCACCGGCGTGACCGGCGCCGCCGCGCCTTCCGGTTCGATGCGCAGCGGGATCTCCACCAGCGCGTATTTCTCGCCTGCATGTGCGGGATCGTCGGTCACGCGAAGCTGATAGGCGCCCAGGGGCACGTCGAAAACAATGCGGCCCTGGATGGTCTCCACCGGCCGTATCGGCCGCAGCACCCCCAACCATTCCGGAACCCCGGCCGCTTCGGCTACCTCCGGATGGGTCTTGCCTTTGGCGTCCTGGAGGACCAGGTGTGGGATGGTAGTCTCGGTGGCGCCGCTGTTGGTGACGGTGAGGCCTACCACCAGGAAACGGTGGGCGGGATAGCGGGGAGCGATCGCGTCCTCGATCTGCGATTTCCATTCGGCGTCCAACACTGTAAACACCAACTGGCCTACTTGCGCCTGTTCGCCGGTGCGGAAGACCCGGGCGCTCGCCGAGCCAGGATGCTTACAGGCGGAGCCTGCCATCGCCAGCGCGAAGATGATGCAGAGGGCCGCGACGCGCAGCCGCAGGCGAATTTTGTGTGTGTTTATCATCGGGTAGTTGCTCCAGCCTATACTCCTATCGACGTTAATGCAAATGAGGGCGCTTTGGCAATGTGCGGCAGCCGTAAGTCCGGCGCCTCACACCGCCCGCAGTTCGGCCACCAGCGCATCCAGCGCGATGCTCTTCTGAATGTTGCGGCGCAGCAGGTCTCTCAGCTCGTCCACCTTGGCGACTGCCTTGCGGATCCACTCGAAGCCGGCGCGTGCGGCCAGCTCTTCGAGAGCCGGCCGGATGTCGGGATTGCGCAGTTCGACGCGGCCGTGCTGGAGGGCGACAATGTCGCTCAGCAGCAGGTAGAGAACCTGAAGATAAGATTCCAGTTTTTCACTCTTGCGTGCTGCGACGGATTCGGCGTGCTTGATCCACTCGCCGAAGCCCGTCTGGTTGCAGGCGGCGGCCAGCAGGGCCAGCATGGCCGCCCGGCGCTTGTCGTAGTCCTCCAGGTCGAGGGCCAGCGCCACACCCGGACTGCCGGCCGCCAAAGCCAGGCGCCGCTCGGCCTGATCGAGCCGGCGTGCCCGGGCGAAGGCGCGCATGTCGGCCTCAGTCAGGCGCCGCAAGTGGAACGGCACGGCGCGGGAGCGGATGGTGGGCAGCAGATCGTAGGAGTTTTCCGCCGTCAGGATCATCACCAGGTGGGGGGGCGGCTCCTCCAGGGTCTTAAGCAACGAGTTGGCGGCCTGCTCGCCGGCGCGGTCCACTTGGTCGATCAGAAATACCCGCCAATTCCCTTTGAGCGGCTTGTATTGCGCGCGCTCCTTCAGCACACGCATCTGCTGGATGGAAATTTGCCGCAGGGGGCCCTCGGGCGCAAAAGTGACAAAATCCGGGTGCGAACTAAACAACAGCGGGTCTTCGGAGCGCTTTTCCGGTGGCCACTTAAGGCGCTCTTCGAAAACCGCCATATTGTGCGGCAAGCTTAAGTCGTCCTGCTCGATCTTGGCTGCGTCTCCGATCAGCCGCGCGGCGAAGCGGCGCGCCAGAGTGGCCTT
>CAYSBM010000193.1:0-6544 GCA_964429095.1 uncultured Solibacteraceae bacterium
GAGCATTTTGCCGGTGCCGAGCACCACGCTGGCCAGCGGATCGTCGGCGATCGAGACCGGCAATCCGGTTTCTTCGCGAATGCGCTTGTCCAGATTCTTCAGCAGCGCTCCGCCTCCAGTCAGCACAATACCGCGATCGCTGATGTCCGCGCTCAATTCAGGAGGCGTTCTCTCCAGAGCCACACGGATGGCGTTCATGATGGTGGCCACACATTCTGACAACGCCTCGCGGATCTCGCTGTCATCGACCGTAATCGTCTTGGGAACGCCCTCGATCAGATTGCGCCCCTTGATCTCCATGGTGAGCGGCTTTTCCAGCGGATAGCCTGAACCGATCTGAATCTTGATCTGCTCGGCGGTGCGTTCCCCCACCAGGAGGTTGTACTTCCTTTTCAGGTACTGCATGATGGCTTCGTCCATCTCGTTGCCCGCTACGCGCACTGAGCGGGAATACACAATACCGGAAAGCGAGATCACCGCCACGTCGGTGGTTCCGCCGCCAATGTCCACCACCATATTGCCCGACGGTTCCGTAATGGGCAGCCCGGCGCCTATGGCCGCCGCCATAGCCTGTTCGATCAGATGTACTTCGCTCGCCTTGGCGCGGTAGGCCGAGTCGATCACCGCCCGCTTTTCCACCTGCGTGATTTCACTTGGCACGCCGATGATGATGCGCGGATGCACCAACATTTTCCGCCCATGGGCTTTCTGAATGAAATAGTTGAGCATCCTCTCGGTCACCTTGAAGTCGGCGATCACGCCGTCCTTCATGGGCCGGATGGCGACGATGTTGCCGGGGGTGCGTCCCAGCATCTCTTTGGCGTCGCGCCCGACTGCCTCCACCTCGCCGGTATTCTTGTTGATGGCGACAATAGATGGCTCATTCACCACTACGCCTTTGCCCTTGGCGTAAACCAGGGTGTTGGCCGTCCCCAGATCGATAGCCAGATCCGAAGAAAAAAGACTAAACAAGGAACGAATGTTCATGCTGGAGTCGAGGGACGGCGGGAACCGCGCAATCCCCTCAAAGGGTAACACAATGCGGGCGGCGCTTCAACGCTTGCTGAAACAAGAATCTTTTATTTTCAATATGCTACGGCCGTCTAATGGTTTCGCTACAATGGAGTCGTCGTGATCGCCCGCCGCTGGTTGCTGTATTCATCTGTAGGGTTTCTCACCGCTTGCCGCAAGAAAAGAGCTTCGGGCTACCCGGGCTACGCCTTTGTTTCCAATTACGACGGCCATGCCGTGGCCGCCGTGGACCTGAATATTTTTGCAGTCACCAAGCACATTGCCATGGATGCCGCTCCAGCCACCATACTGGCGCACCCGGAACAGGACGCGGTTTATGTCCTCCAACCCGAGGCCGGCCTAGTGGCGGAAATTCAGGCCTCCTCGCTCGCCGTGCGGCGCAAAGTGCGGGCCGGGGCTAGAGCTGTGGATATCCGGCTCAGCCCTGAGGGGCGGTATCTGTGGGTGTTGTGCCGGGAGCCCCGGCAATTGGTTTGCCTGCCGCTTGGCTCATTACGTTCTGAAACCGTGATCCCCTTGGACGGAGAACCCAGCGGCTTTGAGCTGTCGCCCAGCGGCGATCTGGCGGCTGTTTGCATGCTAGCGCCCGGCATGGTGCATCTGGTCGACCTCCAGGCCCACCGCCTCAGCACCCGTTGGCAACTGGGGGGCAGGATTACGAAAGCCGCCTTCCGGAAAGACGGCAGGTTACTCATGGTGGGCGTCGCGGACAAGCCCTCCCTGGCAATCCTGGATCCCGCCACCAGCCGGATCATGGTGCGCCTTCCCCTGGCGCTGGAACCGGTTAATTTTTGCTACAAGGCTGACGGCGGCCAGTTATTCATCACCGGCCCCGGCATGGACGCGGTCACTGTCGTATACCCTTACACCACCGAGGTCGGCCGGACCGTGCTGGCAGGACATGCGCCTGGGGCGATGGCCGAATGCCCCGTGCCGGGATACCTGTTTGTGGCCAATCCGGGCTCGGGTGACGTGAGCATCCTGGATATTGAAACCATGCGCGTGGTGGCGCGCGCCAGCGTCGGCGCCGACCCTTGCTTCATTCTGATCACGCCTGACAATCAATATGCTTTGATACTAAACCGCCGCAGCGGCGACATGGCCGTGAGCCGCCTCGCCGCGGTCACCGCGCGCCGCAGCCGTTCAGTGGGGCTGATCACCGTGATTCCGGTAGGCTCTACACCCGTAAGCGCCGCCCTTCGCAGACTCTAGAACGGCGTTGTATCGGAGACGATCACGCGATAACGGAGCTTTATCGAATTGCCGGGCCTCAGCGTGTAGGCAGTGAGTCCCGGAAAATTGACGCCCAGGAAGCCGTAATGGCGCAGACACCAGCCATTGGGATAGCCCGGGTTTTGGGGTGAAATCTCGACGCGCACCGTGGCGCGCCGCCCGTTGTAATCCGCCGAGAGTTCCGCCCAGGGGTGGGGAACCATGTTTGAATCCGCCCCCTCCTTGCCCCGATCCGTATGGATCGAGGTGTTCTGGCGCTCAGCGAAGCGGACGCAGAAGCCTCCGTAGCCCTTCTTGCTGGATGACTCGCCGGCCAGAAGGACCGGCGCGCCCACGGGCTCGCAGCTAAGCGTAAACTCAAGGGCGCGCCGGTTGGCGGCTGCCCGATGCGCCACCACCAACACGGTTTCCTTCACCAGCCGGCGCCCGCCCGCATCCCAGACGTTCTCCACCGCCAGCCTCGCCTGTCCCGGCAGAACCGTCTTTTCCAGCCACCGGACAAATTTCTGATGGATACCCCGGATGCCCCACAGGTCGAAATCGCCCCCGCTGGTTTTCACATGCGGCCACGCCCAGAAGATGCCGCGATGATGCGGGTGATCAGCAGGAAAATCATCGGTGACCACAGTTCCCTGCGGCGTCCACACCGGGTGCAAGTAACAGGCCCGCCGCCGGTCCTCGTTCACGCCCGGCTTCAGCGTCATGCCGTAGTTGTAAACGTAAACCGGCTTGCCGTCCTCGAGCAATTCGACAGAGGTCTGGTTCAGATCCCGGAATTCAAAGGCGGACGCGGCCCACAAGCCAGCGCCGGCAGACAACAACAACACTAGCAGCGTCTTCATATCCTGATCCGCTCCGCGTCGATCTCCACACCCAACCCCGGCCCGGCGGGCGTCTCGATTTCCCCATCCTTCACCACCAGCGGCTTCTTCAAGTACGTGCCCTCCAGAAACTGCGGGCCGTTGAGCGCCGCCGGGAATTTCAACTCGTAGGCCGCATATAGTTGTACGGCCGCCGCCAGCGCCACATCCGGATCCGTCAGACCGCTTCCTAGAAAAAGCAGCCCTGCGTCCCGCAAAATTTCCACCTGGCGCTTGGCGTCCCACAGGCCGGCGGTCCGCGCCGACTTCATCGCCACCCCATCCAGCAAGCCGAGACGAATGAACTCAATCAGCTCCACCGAACTGACCACGCCTTCGTCCATCAGAATCGGCAACGCGCCCTGTTTCTTCATTTCCCGAAAACCGCTCAGGCGGTTGGCCGCCACCGGCTGTTCCAGGACGTTGACGCCCACGTCGGCCAGCTTCGGCGCCACCGCCAGAGCCGTCGCCAAGTCGTAGCCGCCGTTGGCGTCGGCCCACAAGAACGCTTCCGGCGCCAGTTTGCGCACCAGACGGCACATTTCGACGTCAAACTTGGGATCTGGCGCGACCTTCACGTTGAAGTTCCTGTAGCCCCGCCCCTGCCCCTCAGCCACCAAAGTCTCGGTTTCGGCGAGGGTTCTGGGATTGACTGTCCAGCTTAACGTGATGCGCGGCAGGGATTTGCGGCCCCAGCGCTCCGCCACGCTCTGGCCGCGCAGCTTCCCCGCCAGGTCATGGAGCGCCAGGTCCACGCCCGACTTGGCGATGGGCATCCCCGTCGAGAACGACGGCGCCACGGCGCGGTTCATGGCGGCATGCGCGCCGGCCAAGTCGAAAGGATCGCGGCCGATCAAGCCCGGGGCGATGTGTTTGGTGAGCGTCGTCGCCACGCTCTCGCTGGTTTCATAGCTCCAACTCGGCGCCGGGGCGCTTTGACCCCAGCCGGCAGTGCCGTCCTCGGCTGTGATCTTCACCAAGAAACTGGGCCGCTCGGGCGTGGAGAAAAACTTGAAATGCCCGCGAACCGCATACGGCGCAGCCACAACATCCACCTTGCTAATGGCGGGGCCTGCGGCTCGCAACGCTCCGGCCGCAGCCAACTTGGAAAATGTCCTGCGCGTCATACTGCACCCTCCTCACGACTCGGCTACTTGCACTCTGGTCAGTTCCCTGAGACGCCGCAAGTCCGCCGGCTTGATGTCCGAGTCCGTTATAATCAGGTCGCAGCCGCTCACCGGGCAGATGTGGTAGAGCGCCTCGTGACCAATCTTGCTGGAATCCACCACCAGAATCCTTTCCGAGCCGGCGATCAACAGTTCTTTGGGAAACTCCGAATCATACGCCATGACGCCTTTGCTGAAGGAAACCGCCGCCGCTCCAAAGAAAACCTTTTGCACGTGGATGGCCCGCAGCGCCTCGCTCACTTCGCGCCCGATCAAGTCGTGGCTGCTGCGCCGGTAAGTTCCGCCGGTAAGGACTACGCGGACCCCGGTTGCGCTGCTAAGTTCCTCCAGTACGGCCAGCGAGAGCGTGAACACCACCACCTCCTTGCGCCGGCTCAGATGGCGGGCGATGTACAGCGTCGTAGTACCCGAGTCCATCACCACCGCTTCGCCGTCTTTGACCAGCGCCGCGGCGGCGCGCCCAATACGGTCCTTGGCCTCGGCACGCTGCGCCGAGCGCGCCACGAAGGTTTTCTCTAACGCAGCCCCGCGCGCGATCATCGCGCCACCCGGAATGCGGATGACCTGGCCGGTCCCGGCCAGCTTTTCCAGATCGCGCCGGACCGTCATTTCGGAAACCGAAAACCGCCGCGCGATTTCCGCAATCGACGCGCTGCCGCGGTTGCGCAACAGCCCCAGCATTTCGTCGTGCCGCGCATTCTTCTGTTCTGCCACGATAATCACCTCGCCTGTCAGGCGTGCGAACAAGGAACCTAGATTATGTTAATACGGTGAGGCGCGGCGCGAGAGCCGCCGGGCCACCGCTAGGTCGAAGACCTTAGAGCAGGAGCGCCGCCGGCGTTGAAGCTAAGTATTTCCTGCTCGCAAAACTAGTACTAACCCGAGAATCTTTCCGCTCCAGCCTGCCGATAGCATGGCAGAGAGGTATCTTAATGCTCCGCGGCGCGATTATTGCACCGAATGCCGACCTCACCCAGGTGCTGGCGGCAAGGTTGAAAGAATTGGGCGGTGTGGACGTAGTGCGCACTCTGAACCGTTATCCCGACGGGGCTGAGCTGCCCAGGTTCCTGCGAGGATCGGCGCCTCAGGTGGTCTTCCTCAGCGTGGAAGACGTCTCGCAGGCAGCCAGCGTGGCCAGCGGCATTGAAGCCTTCGCGCCCGGCACGCAGGTGGTGGCCATTCACCGGCAAGTGGATTCCCAGTTGTTGCTGGAGGTGATGCGGGTGGGCATCCGCGAGTTTCTTGCGGCGCCGTTTGATCACCAGCAAGTCTACGATGCTTTGCGCCGTATTGCGGAAGTGCTGGACAAGCGGCCACCGTTGATCGAAGCCACCGACCAGGTTTACGCCTTTCTGCCATCCAAGCCAGGTGTGGGGACTACCACGATCGCCGTCAATTTCGCCGGGGCTTTGGCCAGGCGTCCGGACTGCAACGCCGTGCTCATGGACTTCGACCTGAATTCCGGGCTGGTGGGCTTCATGTTGAAGTTGCAGCAGGGCTATTCGGCGGTGGACGCGGTTGAGAGCGCCTCCCGGTTGGACGAAACGCTGTGGCCGCAAATGGTGGCAAGCCTGGAGCGGCTGGACGTGCTGCAAGCGGGCCACATGAATCCCAGCTACCGCATCGAGCCTGCGCAAGTGCGCCGCGTAATAGAGTTCGCGCGGCGAAACTACAAGGCAGTCTGCGCCGACTTGAGCGGCAACATGGAGCGATATTCGGTCGAAATCCTGCATGAAGCGACGCGGATCTTTCTGGTGTGCACTCCGGAGATCCCGTCGCTGCATCTGGCCCGCGAAAAGTTGAATTTTCTGCGCGGTTTGGAAATCGAACAGAACGTGGCGATTGTAGTCAACCGCGCGCAGAAGCGCGGCTCCATTCCACTCAATGAAATCGAACGCCTGCTGGGGCACAAGATTCTGATCAGTCTTCCCAATGATTATGCAGGCGTGCACCGCGCGCTCACCCTGGGGACTTTTGTCCAGCAAAAAAGCGAGCTGGGCAGAGCGTTCGAGCAGTTCGCCAAGCTGGCCATAGAGGGCCGCGCCGGCAAAAACGACGGGCGCCGGCGCTTCGTGGAGTATTTTTCTATTCTTCCGGCGCGCTATTGGATGCACCAAGAGGGGAAGTAGCGGACCCACCGGCGCGATGCGTAGGCCGGGGAAATCCGGGATGGAAGAATTCCGTCGCCATCTCCGGGCAGCGGGCGCCGGTTTGAAGCCGGGCGCGCTCAAG
>CAYSBM010000194.1:0-6542 GCA_964429095.1 uncultured Solibacteraceae bacterium
CGCGAGCACCGGCCCGTAGCAGAGAACCAGCAGCGCGCCGCTCCAGATCATCGCGCCCCAGGGCCAGCGCGCTGCGCCCGCCGCCGGGCTTCCCCCGATATGCATCTCCCTGTTATCAGCCATAAACGGCTCTCCCCAGTAAACCATAGCCGCCCTGGCGCCTCAAGTTCCCGCAGTTCTTTCATCCCTGTTGGCGCTAGTACTGAAGTGCGCCCCCCTTGTTGCCTTCCCCTTTCCCCACAGCGGTTTGTACCGGAGGCCGGGCCGGCCGGGAGCGCTTGCCGGCCCCGTACTGGCCCCGCCGTCCCATTGGCCCACACAAGATTGCCGCCTACCATGAACTCAACCGCACGGAGGCCATGCCCGCTGCCAGGGCAAAGGCTACGGAAGCGGAAATGACAACCAGGAGTATCACTGTAATGAAACTAGCTGTGTTCGGTCCAACTCTTCCCCGCCCCGGACAACTGCGGGGAACAGCTCTTGCCTTTGGACTGGCGGTGCTGGCCGCGCTGTGCGCGGGGACGCTGGAAGCCACTTCCATCGATTTCTCCACCGGCGCGCCGGGCGCCAACATGGGTTCGTCGCTGACTTTCCCGTCCGCCGATCCCTACCTCACCATCACCGCACGCTCGAAAATGCCCGACGGCACCGATCCACTGTTCACCTCAAGCTATCCGGGCACCATCTATTGGGGCGATCTGGGAGGTCTCAACGACGGAGCCGATTGCGGCGGCGGACGCGGCGTGGGCCTGGGCGTGCAGACCGCCACCGGCGGCGGCTCCAAAGGCATTTCCGGGGCCGGCCCCGACGGCAACGAAGCCCTGCTGTTCAGTTGGGGCGCCGGCTCCAGCGTGGCGGCCAATACGATCAAGCTCCTGTTGATCGGCATCAACAGCGGCAAGGACGCCGATGTCGTCGACCTGTTCCTGGAGTTCTACCCTGTTCAGGGCGGCTCCGACGTGATCCGCACCAGCGTCAGCGTGCCGCTCGGAGCGCCCTCGTGGCTGGACCTGAGCGCGCCCAGCCTGGGTATCGGCAGCGCCAATACTTACGGTTTGGCCGTGGTCGCAAATTCCGGCCACTTCGGTGTCGGAAGCATTTCCTACGAGAGTTCCGCAGTGCCCGAACCCGCCAGCCTCTGGCTGTTCGGAGCGGGACTGGGCGGCATCCTGATCCGCCTGATCAGAAAACCCGGCCGCCGCTAAAGCGGCCGGCCGGCCCTTCCACATGCGCCGGCGGCGAGCACCTCGGACGAATCGCCCAAACATAGAAACCACCGCCCGAGGCGCGCAAAGCGCAGCGCCACCGCCGCCCGCCCCAGGCCCAAGAGCAGCGCCGCAATCAAAATCAGTTGGAACGCCAGTTGCCCAAGCGAAATCAGCGATGTCTCAATAATCACGGCTTCTCATCACCGGTAATCCGTTCCTCACGCTCCCCCCGCCGCAGCGCGTACTTGCCCGCCAGGCGCAAAGGACGCACCAGGTAATAGCCCCACATGGCCCAGCCGGGCAGCGCCAGCGCTTCCCAATCGCCGGGGGTGGGGGTCAACGCCAGCCGTGCCAGGAAGCGCGCGGCGTCCAGCCGGCTGTCCATGGCCGCCGCCAGAAAGCGCGTCTGCTCGCCCACGCCCAGTTCTCCCGCCTGGGGATCGAACAGCCTCTGTCGCGCCAGCCGCGCCAGCCGCGCCGCCTGAGGGTCGCCGTCCACCAATTCGTGCACGCGTCCGGGCAGCGGGGCCGCCAGCAGCTCATGCGCCAGATGCAAGCCCAGCAGCACCATGCGCTGCCGCCTCCACTGCCGGGCGCGCTCGAGCAGCTCGTCCCAATCCAAATCCCGCGCCGCGCCCACGATGCCGGCCACGTCGGCAATCCACTGCAAGCGTCCCCAGGCGTGTTTGGCTCCGTGCGAGCACAGCACCAGCAGCAGGTCCCCGGCGCACAGCGTGGGAACCTCGCCGCCGTCCAGCGCGGCGCTTTGGTAGCGCGCTCCGGGCGAGTCCGGCCCCGCGGGCAGCGACAAGAAGCGCGGCGGGCTAGCCCATTGCAGGTCCACCAGGGTCCCGCATTCTTTGTGCACCAGCGGCGCTTCGTAATCAAACCGCAGCAGCGCACGTTGCCGCGCGCCGTCCAGCTTCAGCAGCGGCTCATAACCCAGATCCCGCAGCGCCTGGTGCGCCGCCGCCACGTCGCGCTTGCGGAGGAGCAGGTCCAGGTCCAGCGATTCGCGCAGCGCAATGTCGCCGTAGATCATGCGCGCCAGCAGCGGCCCTTTGTACGGCACAGCTTCGATCCCCGCGCCGCGCAGCCGGCCAATGATGGCCGCCAGCTCCCGCAGCAGCAGGTGATTGCGGCGCAGGCTCAAGAAGTAAAGGTTCTGAAATTCCGCTTCTGCTTCCGGCGGCGCCAGCCCCGCGCCAGCTTCCCGCAGCCGCCGGTAGTTGCGCGGGCCTACCCGGGGCCGCCGGCCCAGCGCCACAACCTGACCCCACGCGGCCCCCGCTCCCCGCGCCCGCCGCGCGCGGCGCCCCGGCGCCGGCCGCGCCGCCGCCAGCAGCGCTTCAATTTCCTCGGTCCAACCCAGCCCCGCACGCATGGACTTCCGTCCAGTTTAGCGCAGCGCGCTGCGCCTCTAGTATGCTGGTGTACGATCCACGCCATGCGGCGCATCGCCAAATTCTTCGCCCTGGCGCAGGCCGACCGCCGCCTGCTCATCCATGCCTGGCTGGCCGTATGGGCCTTCCGCGCCGCGCTGTGGGTTGCGCCGCTGAGGGTTGTCCGCCGCTTAGCGGCCCGCTGCTCGAGCCGGCCGCGCCTGCGGCCCGCGCCCTCCCGCCGCCGCATCTGTTGGGCCGTGGCCACCGCCGGCCGCTACGTGCCCCGCTCGACCTGCCTCGTCCAGGCCCTGGCCGCGCAATTCGTGCTGGCCCGCCACGGCGCCCCCAGCCACATCCACATCGGCGTGGCCCAGGATGCCCAGGCCGGCTTCCAGGCTCATGCCTGGCTGGAGTGCGACGGAGAAGTCCTGATGGGCAAGTTCGATCAGGGCCGCTACCAACGCCTGCTCTCGCTGGAGGAGCGCACCCGATGATTTTGGACGGCGGCGCGATCCACCTCATGGAGAACCACGAGGCGGCTTACTACTGCTGGCGCGACGCCGGCGTCAAGGCCCGCAGCCTGGTCCACCTCGACGCCCACAACGACATGTGGTGGATCCCGGACATACGCTCGCTCACCATCGCCAACTATATCTGTCCCGCCTTTCAACAAGGCATGGTGCGCGCAATCTACTGGGTGGCGCCGGACGCCAGTTTTCTTACCCGCGCCAACCGCCGGGCCCTGGCCCGCCACCTGGAGCGCATCGTCCGCAAGTATCCGGGCGGCAAGATCCTGGAGCGCCCGGTCCGCGGCAGCTTGAACGGCAAGCCGCTGGTCATTTGCTCCCTGGCAGAGCTGCCGCGCTTCCAAGAGCCGGTGCTGTTGGATATCGATGTGGACTATCTCGTCCTGCCACGCGTCACCTACGGCGCGGGGGACTTGCCCCCGGAGCTGCCCTGGCGCTGGCCCGAGGAACTGGTCGACGGGCTCGCCCAGCGCGGCGTGCGCTCGGACCTGCTGACTATCGCTTACTCGGTCGAGGGCGGCTACACGCCCATCGAGTGGAAATACCTGGGCGACGAACTCGCCCTAAGGCTGCGCGAGGGCGCCGCGCCGCAGGCCATGCTCGAACTGCGCCAGGGAGCGCGCGATGAGGCCGCCGGCGATTTCCAGTCCGCCGGGCGGCGTTACGCCGAGGCCGCGCGCCTGCTTCCCAACTCGGCCGCCGGGTGGTGGCGTCTGGCGCGGCTCTACGCGCGGGCCGGGCGGATGGAAGAAGCCCGCGCGCATTACCACCGCGCGCTGGAAGCCGACTCCAGCTACCGCAGCGCCTTTGCCACGCGGGGCATCCTCTGGCAGTGGAAAGGCATGCTCGGCGAGGCCGAGGTCGAATACCGGCGCACGCTGGCGCTCGACCCCTCCAACGTCTGGGCCCTGGTGGGTCTGGCCCAGATCGCGCTCGCCCGCAAGCAGTGGGAGGAAGCCCAGCACTGGACCGCGCGCGCCCTGGCGCTCGACGCCGAGTCGGTGGACGCGGTGCGCGCCCGCGCCCGCCTGCTCGAGCACCACCGGCGCTGGCAGGAGGCCGCCGCGGCCTACGAGCAATCCATGAAGCTGGCTCTCAAGGGGCGCCGCCCCTTGGGGGAAACCATCGTGACCGGTGAAGGCCGGCGCCTGGTGGACGACGCGCACGCACATACTTACGCCCGCCTGGGCCGCCTGTACGAGAAACTCGGCCAGCGCGCGCGCGCGATCAACGCCTACCGCATCGCCGCCGCCGCCGGCTACGCCCGCTCGTGGCTGCGCCTGCGTCTGGTGAAGCTGTGCCTGGCTGAGAGGCGCTGGCAAGCCGCCGGCGGGCATCTCTGGCGGGCTCTCAACCTGGCCCCGGCAGAGGCCCGCCGCCTGGCGCGCAAACTGCGCCGCCGCGCCGGGAAGGCTATTTCGAGTAGCGCACGGAAAGCTCTCCGGCGTGTGTGAGCGCCTCGCGCACAGTGGCGAACCGCATGGGAAAGGCGGCCTGCAACTGAGCCGCGATTTCGCCCAGCGTGCGCCGGCCATCCATGCGCTCCAGAATGAACCGGTCGATTTCCGCGTCCTCGTTGCGCTCGGGCGCATGGCTCGCGGCGCGCTTTTTGAGCTGCCCCGGCGCCTGCGGCTCGCCGTAGAAGGTGGATTGCTGGAATGCGGCTAGCTGCCGGCCGGCGCGCAGCACCCGCGTATTCCAGCTCCAAACGTAGTCGTCGCCCACCAGGTCCGCCCGCAGCGCCGCCTCCACTACGTCGCCCGCCTCCAGCTCCACCGCTTCGCTCCAGGGAAAAAAGGCTTGCCCATAGATGGCCTCCGGCGCCCCTGGCGCATTCGAGAACCCTACGCCGCCGGCCAAGGTGGCGTCGAACCAGACCGTCAAGCCGTGGCCCGTGCCGCGGCGTTGCACTTGCCAGCGCAGCTCGCCGCGCAGGTTGGGATCTTCCACTGTCGTGTAATCGATGCTCCCCCACCGCGCGGGGCCGGTCAGGAGTTGCTCCGCTTTCACCGGACCTTTCATCCAGCCGTTGACAGCAGCGCGGCGCCCGGCGCGCAGGTCGCAGCCATAAACCTCTTCCCCCCAAGCGGAGGTGATTTCTTCGTAGCGCGCGGCGTCTTCCACCACCGCCGCCCAAATCTCATCCCGGGTGGGAATCTGCCGCCCGCCCGGTTTGAGCAGACGCCGGCGCGCGTCCGCAATCGAGGGAATGTGCTTTTCAAACAGCGGCAGCACGCCGCGCAGATCGCTCACCATCACATCGGCAGGCTCGGGCAGCTCCACGCGGGTGGAGAAATCCTGGAAAAACCGGATGCGGTCCTCAAAGCCGTTGGCCTGCGCCGCGCAGCGCGCCAGCTCAATAACCGGGGCGGGCTCGATGGCATACACCCTGCGCGCGCCGAAGCGGCACGCAAGCAAGGCGTGGATACCAGGGCCGGCTCCCAGATCCACCACTACATCCCCTGGCTGGATGGCCTCATGAAGCGCTTCGGCATAGGCTGACATCCGCACGGCGTCCCGGATCATGCTGCCGTAGCCATGCAAGCTATACATGGGAGTTGAAGAAATCCTTCAGGATACATTCGCAGAGCTGCTGAATGCGCGCCGGATCGGCGTGCGGAACCACGCGCCGCACCGGAACGCCCTGGATAAGGCGCCCGAGGAACTCAAACTCCCGGGCGCGCATCCGGCGGTCCAGCAGGTAGTTGGTGTAAGTATTGGCCACCAATTCCATCACCAGTTGCTGGGGTGGCAGATCCTCCAGCCACGGTGCGCGTTCATCGTCCACCCGCTCGCTCAGCAGGTACACTGCGCCCAGAGGAGCCGGATTCTGGGCAAAGCGCAGTCCACCCGCCTCGATATTCAGATACCGCTTGTCCCAGTTGGGGGTGATCGGCGGCAATGCATCCGCAGAGCCGTAAAGCGCGGCTACCGACTCCGGCCACAAGTTCACGCGGGGATAACCCGGCTGCACCAGGAACTGCTCGCTCTGAGCCGGCATGGCGACGACATCTTCGGCCAACAAGGCCAAACCCCGCCGCACGAGCGCCGCCATGGTGGTGGACTTGCCTGCGCCCCCCGGACCCACTAACGCCCGCGCCTTGCCGCCCGCTTCCACCGCGCCGCCGTGCAGGCTCACATAACCTTTCAACCGCAGGATGAATCCGCACACCGGACCCACAAAGTAGGTGAGCGCATCTTCCAACGTGTAAGGCGCGTGCCAGCCGATGGTTACCTGAGAGCCATCCGCGCTGATGTCAAAGCGTGTGCCGTCGCGATACAGGAGGATATAGCCGTCGAGCGGGGTTTTCCAAACTCGCAATGCAGCATCTGCATCCCCGCTGCTGGTGGGTGGGATGCAGATAAGACTCCCCGCCTCTGGGGAGTTGGTGGGATTGGCTAGGTTTAGCTCGATATGCGCG
>CAYSBM010000195.1:0-4066 GCA_964429095.1 uncultured Solibacteraceae bacterium
ATCTGATTCTCCCATTAACATCGCCCTGGTAATACAGGGGAGCAAGAGCAAATGCCCATCCGCCAGCGGGTGGGCATTTGCGTATATCCGCGCGGAAGCGTAGCTGGCATTTCCACAAGCCGCACTCGTTTTCCACCGTTTTTCCACAGGTGAGGTCCGGCTCAGGCGGCGCCCCGGTCTCACGGTTTCGGCGGAGCAGGCGGAGCCGCACCGGCTTCGCCTCCAAAGTCAACCGTAGATTCCGTCATGTAGATATCCGATTCTCCAGTGAAGCGCCTGTAATTCCGGAACTCGGTGACATTGCGGCTGCACCGTGCCGAACCGCGCCAGCAAGCCAGCACCTCCGCTTTCACCGGCACCAGAAATTCCCGGCTGCCTAGCTTCACCATGCCATATTCGACTACCCATTCGGAGATGTCCAGCGGATAATCGCCAGGCAATTCCTGGGCCTGCATTTCGATGCGCAGCACGCGGGCCGTTTCGCGGTCCACCCAGACTGTGCCCTTGTAAGCAGGCCGGATGGATTGAGAGCCGATGCGGATGGTCCAGTGCGAACTCTCCAGTGGCACCTGAAAATCGAAACGCCAAGCTGGGCGTCCGGCGACCGAGCTCGAGCCGCGGCGTCGGAACTCGGCGTGGGTGGAGTAAGAGAACAGATCCGCAAGTGTAGTCCCGAATTCACCTTGCGAGACGGTGCCGCTCAGCTCTTCCAGAGACTTACTGACCAGTTTGTTATTCAAACGGATGTCGCGGTAACTTTCTTTGCCGTTCTCATACACCACGACTAGCGAAAGAACATCCAGCGGCCGCCAATCCACTTTGGCCGTGTCGCTCCAATAGCGGGTGGTGTGTTGCCGGACCACGTAGTTCGGCAGGGTAGAGGTAAACTCCGCCGCCGCCCGGCGGGCCTTGACGATCTGCGGATCTTCCATGGGCTCTTCGATGCGGACGCTGGGGGGGCTAGAGGCCGCCGCAGTGGTCTGGGGCGCGCGGACCTGCTCCCGCCCGGCGCGCAAGACACGCTCCGGCTTGCCGCGCTTGATCCTGGGCGGCCCGGCATCGTCGGGGTCAACAGCCGGAGGCGGCGCCATGGTAGTCGTGGGGCCCGTGCTTTCACCAGATGCCGGCGGGGTAGCAGGAGGGGTTGATCCACCCGCAGCCGGAGCGGCGTCCTTCAAGATGTCGACAGTGACTGCGTACAAGAAGTACTCCGCGTTCTGCCGGGCTTCGACGCTGACTTCGGCGCCAGGCGCGAGAGTGACGGTCTTGAGAGTCTCGCCTTTGCGCGCGAAGCGCGTGCTCTTGGTGAGGAAGATCCGCAATTGCCGGCCGTCGACGGTGGCCAGCAGTATGGACTTGGCGTCCACGGTGAGGACTTCGCCGCGAAAACCCAGCAGCAGGCCGGCAGCCGGCTGTTGCTCGCGTGTGCCGCCCGACTTACTGGGAGGCGGACCGGTGGGGAACGGGTCGCCCCACGGTGGCGCCTGGCCACACAGCACCAAGCTATGAAACATCACGCTCGCCGCCCACAGCCGGGGTGTCATCGCCGTTATCTGGACGCGCGCACGAGCCGGCCGGTTACGGCGGCCCGCGGTAGCCGGTTTCGCCGGCAAGAGCAGCGCTGTGGCTTATAGTGCTATAACGTCTGAACGAATAGAAGGTATTGGAAACCAGGATGGCGTCGGGGCGTCCGGAACATGAACAAAGTGTATGATGTACTGGTGATCGGGGGAGGGATAGTAGGCGCCGGCGTGGCGCGGGATGCCGCCATGCGCGGTCTGCGGGTGAAACTCGTGGAGCAGGCGGACTTCGCATCCGGCACCAGCAGCCGCTCCTCGCGTTTGCTGCACGGTGGACTGCGCTATCTCGCTCAGGGCCGGATCGGCCTGGTTCAAGAGGCCAGCCGCGAGAAGATGATCCTGGCGCGCATCGCCCCGCATCTGGTCAAACCACTCGCATTCTGGTTCCCCACGCGGCGGGGATCCGGCTGGCCGCGCTGGAAACTCTCCATAGGCGTACGAATCTACGATTTACTGTGCGGCGCCGGCAACTTAGGCAAGAGCTCGACGCTGCCGGCTTCCGCGATGCTGGCCGCTTTGCCTGGCCAGGATCCCAGCGGCCTGACCGGGGGCGTCCGTTACTTTGACGGCTTCACCAACGATGCGCGTCTGGTAATTGACACCCTGCGGTCGGCCGTGGTGCACGGAGCCTCGATCGCCAATTATACGCGGCTAACCGGAGCACGCTCTGAAAAAGGCGCCTGGCGCTGTTCGCTCGCCGACAGACGCGCCGGGTGCGTGCGCGAGATACAAGCGCGAAGCGTGGTAAGCGCGGCCGGCGCGTGGGCCTCCCGCATCCCGCACAGCCGTGTGCGTCTGCGTCTGACCAAGGGCGTGCATTTGGTAATCAGCCGCGAGCGGCTTCCGGTGGCGGAAGCGGTGGTTCTTGCCGAGGGCCGGCGTATCCTGTTCGTGATCCCCTGGGGCGAGCGAGTGATTGCCGGCACCACCGACACCGATTTCGCCGGGGATCTGGCCGAACCCACGACAGACCCGGAAGACACCGCTTACATTCTCAATGTTGTAAACCGGGCGTTTCCATCCTCGCACCTCACCGCCGCTGACGTAATCGCCGACTGGGCCGGCATCCGCCCGCTCATCGAGGGCCGCCGTGCCCGGCCGCGCGCCCCCAGCGACATTTCCCGCGCCCATGAGATCCGCATGACTGAGCCGGGATGGTTTGAGGTTGCCGGCGGCAAGCTCACCACCTACCGCCTCATGGCTGAAGAAACCGTGGACCGAATTGGCGAATACTGGAAAACCCGACTTCCGGCGTGGCCCTCCGCCTGCACTGATTTGCTGTATCCGGCTCCCTCCTGGAGCGGGTTGTTGCCTCCGCCTTTCGAACGCGGCGCCGTCACCGCCATTTGCCGGACGGAGTGGCCCGAGCACCTGGACGACCTGATGCGCCGGCGCACGAGCTGGCTTTTCTACCATGGCTACGACCGGCGAATGGCGGAGGAGGCCGCGTGCTGGATGGGGGCGGAGTTGGGCTGGAGCGATGAAAGAACGCGCCGGGAACTCACCCTTTACGCCGCCCGGCACCCTATGATGAAAGAATCATGTTGATTCTCGACAAGTATTCGGTGGGTGTGGGCGACCGCTTTGCGCACCAGGCCAAGGCGCAACTAGCGGCCTGCGTGGAAGCGGCCACGCGGGGTGTGGAGGTGATTCCGGTTTGGAACAAGTCCCATCGCGAGCACAGCATCGTGGGTTCCGCTCCCATGAGCGTGAGGCGGGCGGCGGATCAGGCCGTCCGCGAAATAGGCTGGAAGCGCAACTACTTCGTGGACGCCGACCACATCAATCTGGAAAACGTAGAAGGTTTTCTGGAGGCTTGCGATTTCTACACTATCGACGTAGCCTCCGCCATCGGCCGGCCGGTTCCGCCCACCGTTGTGAACGCATTTCTGGACCATCATGCGGAATTCAACGGCGCTGTCGAGGCCGCCGGCCTGGAGGTCCCACTCGCACTGACGCGAGAACAAGCCGCCGCCATTGCCGCCAAGTATCTCGGCGCGGTTGCCGCAGCCGGGCGCATCTACCGCCGCATCGAAGCAAGCAAGGGCGCGGGCAATTGCGGGACCGAGGTGGCGATGGATGAGACCGAACTGCCTCAGACGCCCGCCGAACTGCTGGTTATCCTGGCCGCCATCGCCGCCGAGGGCATCCCCGCGCAGACCATCGCTCCGAAATTCACCGGCCGCTTCAACAAGGGCGTGGATTACGCGGGCGATGTGGAACAATTTGAACGGGAGTTCTCCAACGATATCGCCATTATCGCCTACGCCGCGCCACGTTACGGCTTGCCCGCAAATTTGAAGCTGAGCGTACATTCAGGCAGCGACAAGTTTTCGATCTATCCGGCCATCCGTCGCTCGCTGGAACGCTTCGGCGCGGGAGTACACCTGAAGACCGCGGGAACCACGTGGCTGGAGGAAATCATCGGCCTGGCAGCGGCGGGCAGCGAGGGCCTGGCGCGGGCCAAGCCGGTTTACGCCGCGGCT
>CAYSBM010000195.1:4076-6537 GCA_964429095.1 uncultured Solibacteraceae bacterium
GCGAGCAGCTCTCCGCTCCCTACGCCACTGTGAGCGAGATCCATCCGCCGCGCCTGCCGCGGCCTGCCGAGGTGCGCGGCGGGACGCCGGAGGAATTCACCGCCGCCCTGCGCCACGATCCGGCTTGCCCGGCCTACAACCCTCACTTGCGCCAACTGTTGCACGTGGGCTACAAAGTGGCGGCCAAGATGGGCGCCCGGTATCTGGACATGCTGGAAGCCTGCCAACAGTCCATCGCCCGCAATGTAACGCGGAACTTGTACCAACGGCATATCGCCCGCATATTTCCGGGCTTGCCGGTTGCCGGATGAACGCCGTTCGAGAAACGTATAATCAACCGTGGAGGATTCATCGAACCATGCGACCAAGAGGAATGTCACGGAGAACTTACCTGAGCATATTGGGAGCCGGCGCCGCGGCCGCGCGCTTATCCGCCGCCGATTACACGAGCCAGGCGGATCGCGAGCGCCGGATGAAGTGGTGGCATGAGGCCAAGTTCGGCATGTTCATCCATTGGGGGCTGTATAGCGTGCTGGGCCGGCACGAGTGGGTTATGGAAAACGAAGGCATCCCGGTGGCCGAATACGAGCAACTGGCTCAGCGGTTCAAGCCCGTGCCGAACGCTGCGCGCGCCTGGGCGAAGCTGGCCAGAGCCGCCGGCATGAAGTACATGGTGATGACCTCGAAGCACCATGAAGGTTTCTGCCTTTTCGATTCGAAGCTCACCAGCTACTGCGCGCCCAAGCAGGCCGCCGGCCGTGACCTGGTGAAAGAATATTTCGACGCCGCGCGGGGCGAAGGACTGCGCGCCGGACTATATTACTCGCTCATGGACTGGCATCATCCGGATGGGGCGCGCTGCGCCAAAGACGAGGCGGCGCGGCGGAGATTTGTGGATTACATTCACGGCCAAATACGGGAGATCTGCTCCAATTACGGCAAACTGGACGTGCTCTGGTACGACGTCTCCTGGCCGCTGGATGCGGCGGGTTGGGAATCTGAACGCATGAACAAGATGGTGTTCGAGCTGCAACCGGACACCATCGTCAACAACCGCAACGGCCTGCCCGGCGATTTCTCGACGCCTGAGCAGCGGATCGTGGCCGAGAAGGGCCGGGCCTGGGAAGCTTGCATGACTATGAACGACAGTTGGGGTTACCATGCCGCCGATGACGACTGGAAGACGCCCAAGACCATTGTCCGCAACCTCATTACTTGCGCGCGGCAGGGTGGTAACTACCTGCTGAACATCGGCCCCAAAGGCGACGGCAGCATCCCGGAAGAGTCGGTCCGCATCCTGACCGCAGTGGGCAAGTGGATGGATCGCAACGGAGCCACCATCTATGGGGCCGAGCCTTGCCAGGTGCGCGGCGGGAATTACTGGAGCGCGACGCGCAACGCGAATACGTTGTACGTGCACGTCTACTTTTGGCCGGGCAAGGTGGTCAGCCTGGGCGGGCTGCGCAACAAGGTTCTGGCGGCGAAATACTTCGCCACGGGCCAGGCGGTGAAGTTCGACCAGGACGATTTCCGGGTGCGGCTCCTGGATCTTCCGGCGCTGCCACCGGACAATCCGGTGACCACCTTCGCGCTCACGCTGGACGGGGAACCGCGTCAGGATATGACTTATGTGCGCGTCGAGCGCAAGCGGCTGGGCGTGTAGGATAGAAACTGGGCGCGCCGCCGGGCGCGCCCGCTCACGGCGCCATGGACGTTTTCACGGGCAAGATCGGATGGATCGAGGTCATTTGCGGCCCAATGTTCTCGGGTAAGAGCGAGGAGTTGATTCGCAGGCTACGCCGGGCGATGATAGCCCGCAAGCGGGTGCAGGTGTTCAAGCCGGCCATCGACACGCGGTACTCGAGCGACGAGATCGTCTCCCACGCCGACGTGCGCATGAAGTCCGAAGTGGTGGGCGGCGTCAGGGAGGTACTTCCGCGCCTGGACTGGCGGACCGAGGTGGTGGGGTTCGACGAAGCCAATTTCCTGGGGCCGGAATTGGTGGAACTGGCCAACCAACTGGCCGATTCCGGCAAGCAGGTGATCGTCGCCGGTCTGGACACCGACTACATGGGCCGTCCCTTCAGCCCTATTCCGGAACTGCTGGCGCACGCCGAGTCCATCACCAAGACGCTGGCCATCTGCGTGCGGTGCGGCAATCCGGCCAAGCATACGCAGCGGCTGGTGGAGTCCGATGATCTGATCGTGGTGGGCGCCGCCGGGATGTACGAGGCCCGCTGCCGCCGCTGTTTCGAGCCCGGCGTACCACGGCAGGAGTATCTGGATTTCGCCCGTCCCGGCATCCGGAACGAGAAAAAATAGACTCTCTGCCGATGGCGGCCGAGCCGCTGGTCAAGGTTACAGGCGCGGCGCGTAATAACCTTTGCGGGCCCGGACGATAATGTCTTTGCGGCCCACCACGCGCAGCTCGATGCGGTGGAAAAGGCCGTCGGCTTTCAAT
>CAYSBM010000196.1:0-5630 GCA_964429095.1 uncultured Solibacteraceae bacterium
GGCTTACGGCGTTTGGCAGGAGAAGAATATGTACGGCAGGAAGACTATGGGCATCGTGCGCAGCACTTTCATCATCGGCCCCGATGGCAAGATCCGAAAGATCTTCCGCAATGTGCGGGCTGCCGGCCACGCGGCCCAGGTACTGGAGGCCCTAGCCGCCCTTTAGTTCGACGATGGTGGCTCCCGTGCCTCCCTCGTCTTGAGGCGCCGGGTAGAACTTCTCCACGTGGGGATGAGCGGCCAGCATTTCGCCTATGGCGCGCTTAAGAACCCCCATGCCATGACCATGCACGATGCGCACGCGCGAAACCGCGGCCAGCACCGCGCTGTCCAAGAATTTGTCCACCTCCGCGCACGCCTCTTCGGCGCGCTTGCCAATGACATTCAACTCGCGCGAAACCACATAGAGGTCCGAACCAGGGTTGAAGGTGACGTTCTTAGGCAGCCTGGATGGCTCGGGGGCGTCGGCCAGCACCTCCAGGACATCGTCCAGCGGAACCTGCATTTTCAGCAATCCGGCGTCCACCTCGATGATATCCTTGGCCAGCTTGCGCCGCACACGGGCAGGCTCGCGAACGCCTCTCAGTCTAACGCGCGCCCCCTCCACCACACGCCCTGCCGGAGCCTCTTGGCCGGTTCGCGCCAGATCGAGCGCCGCAAGCGCGTCGGCATCCATCTGCTCCCGCAACTCACGTTTGGCCTGCGCGACGCGCCGCTGCGCCCGCGCCGCAGCTTTGTGTTGGCCGACGCCGGAATACAAGCCTTCGATGATCTGGCGAGCCTGCTCTTGGAAACGGGCCAGAGTCAGCTCTGCCCGGCGGTCCAGTTCCTTGAGCTTGGCGGTCTCTCTCGCCGCCCATTCCTTGGCCAGCGCTTGCTCGCGCTCGGCCAGCGCCCGCCGCGCCTGCTGAAGTTCCTGCTCGATCGCCTCCATCCTCCTAATGCGATCGTGCAACTGCGCCAGAAACGCGGCAATGTCCCGCTGGCTGGATTGCATGGCGCCGTGCGCGCGCTCCAGCAACTCCTCGCTCATGCCGAGACGCCGCGCAATGTCCAACCCCGCGCTCTTGCCCGGCGCGCCCAGCCGCAGAACATAGGTCGGCCGTAAGCTGGCTTCGTCGAAACCCATGCCCGCGTTCATTACGCCGGCGGTTGTCGCGCCATAGACTTTCAGCGCCGCCAAGTGGGTTGAAGCCAGGGTAAATGCCCCCAGTTGGGCAAAACGGTCGAGAATCGCCACCCCCAGCGCGCCGCCCTCCTCGGGATCGGTGGCGCGGCCCAACTCGTCCAACAACACCAGCGAGGCGCTGCCGGCGGCCTCCACCATCTCCCGGACGCGGCTCATGTGGGCCGAAAACGTGCTGAGGCTCTCCTGGATGGATTGATTGTCGCCGATATCGGCCAGGACGTTTTCAAACACCGGAAACTCGGCCGCTTCGCAAGGTACAGGCAATCCGCTCTGGGCCATCAGCGCCAGCAGCCCCACGGTCTTGAGCGTCACGGTCTTGCCGCCCGTGTTGGGGCCGCAGATGAGCAGCGTACGTTGATGCTCGTCCAAAGAAAGCGACACCGGGACGCCGGTCTCCCAGCGGCGCCGCAACACGTCTTCCAGCAAAGGGGGGCGGGCGGCACGCAGTTCCAGACGGCGCGCGTCCGCCGGGCTGAAACGCGGCGCCACACAGCCAAAATCCAAGCCGAATTGCGCCACCCCAAACAGCAACTCCAGTTCCCCGAGCGCCGCGACAGTGCGCGCAATGGCGGCTGCGTGGGCGTGCAGCCGTCCGGTCATCTCCCGCAAAATGCGGTGGACTTCGCGCATCTCCTCTTCTGACAGCCGGACCAGTTCGTTATTCAGGTGGATGGTTTCCAGCGGCTCGACAAACATGGTGTGCCCGCTGCCGCTGGCGCCGTGAATGACGCCCTCTATCCGCCGCTGCTGGCCTGCCACGATGGGCACCACAAAACGGTCGTTGCGAATCGTGACGAAATCTTCGCGCAGGATGCCATCTTCCTGGTGCGCGCGCAGGAAACGCTCCAGCGAAGCCTGTATCTGCTGCTTCTGCTTTTCGATCTCCCGGCGCAGACGCGCGAGCGCCATGCTGGCGTGATCGGCCAGCGTTCCATCCGGCAGAATCTTTCCGTCCAGTTCTCGCACCAGCGCGCGAAAATCGCCCAGCAAATCAGCCCGGGCGCCCAGTAGCGGAAAGCGTGCGCGCACCGCCTGGAGCATCGCGCGCATGTCGCCGGCGCGGTCCAACAATTCGATCAGTTGCAAAATCTCCCCGGCTTCAAGTTGCGCGCCCTCGATACGCAGCTTGGCTACCGCCTCACCGGGATTGGGCAGTCCGTCGAAACGCAGGCGCACCACGGCGGTGTGCGAAGCCGGCTGCGGGTTGGCCGCCGCGCGCAGGTAAGCCATGGCCTCTGCCACTTCCGCCTGCTGGCGCTCGAGCAGGCTGCGCTCGGCGGCCGGCTCGATCTTCTGCGCCGCGGCCCGGCCCAGCGGGCTTGAGGTATAGCGCTCAAGCAAGCGCTTTAACGCGTCGTACTCCAGTAATGCCGCACTCCATTGCTTCATGGCTTTCTCAGGGCGATGAAGGCGCGCCGGATGACGGCCTCAGTGCCATCAGTAATCCGGTAGCGGTTCAGATCCTTCTCCCGGACCCATTCGGCGCGGCTCACATCGTCGCCCGCAAACAGCGCGCCCCCTGCCGGACGGCAGAGATAGTCGAGCAACACATAATGGTACTCGCTGCGCCCTTGCCGGTCTGGCATGACGCGCTCGAAGACCTCAAACAACCGCAAGATTTTCACCTCCAGACCGGTCTCCTCGCGCACCTCACGGCGCAGCGCGGCTTCCAGCGTTTCGCCAATTTCCACTACACCGCCGGGAAGCGACCAATACCCTACAAGCGGCTCGCGGCCACGTTCCACCAACAGGACACGGCCCCGCCGGATGATTAACGCGCCCACGCCCAAAATGGGCCGGCGGGGGTAACGGCGGGAACTATTCTCGCGGCGAATGCGTCGTGGCCCCCTTTGCCAACAGAACGATCCGGTAGACCGAGGTACGTGCGGTAACGTACAGGTTGGCGAATTCCGGGTCGAAGGCGAGATTGGCCGGCGTCTCACCGACTTCGATGAACCGCAGCCGCACTCCCCGGGGTGAATACACAGCTATATGCCGGCAGGCTACCCAGATATTGCCTCGAGTGTCCACTTTAATGCCGTCGGGCGCCCCATCAATGCCCCGCACCACGACGCGCTCCCGGTTTGCCGCTCCGCTGCGGTCCAGATCCCATGCCGTGATGGTGCGCTCATCGGAGTTGGCCACATAGAGGGTCTTTTGGTCCGGCGTAAGCGCGATTCCGTTAGGCCTGGTCTTCCACTTAGCAATCGCCTCCAGCTTGCCGGGGCTAGTTATGCGGTAAATGCCGTAGAAATCCAATTCCCGGTGATCGTCTGCGCTGCCGTAAGCCGGGTCGGTGAAATACACCTGTCCGTCCCGGCGCACCACCAGATCGTTCGGCGAATTCAGTTTCTTGCCTTCGAAGCTGTCCGCCAGCACCTCCACGCGCCCGTGAGCGCCAATGCGCACCACGCGCCGGGCGCCTCCTTCGCAGCTATACAGGCGCCCGGCGGCGTCAAATGCGTTGCCGTTGGCGCGGCCCGCACTCTCGCGCAACACCTCGGGCGCGCTGCCGGGCGTCCATTTGTAAATTCGCTGAGCGGGCAGATCGCTGAAAACCATGTACCCTTCGCGCGACCAGGCCGGTCCTTCGGTGAATCGGTAGCCGGATGCTATCTTCTCAAGCCTGTACTCGTCGAAATTCTGCGCCCAAACGAGCGCGGCGCCCAGCCCGGTCAGCAGCCAAAACCTCACGCCCCTCATGATACTCCATCCAGTGGCCTGCTTAAGGACGAAATACACCGTTTGAGGGCGGAATACGCCGTCCATTGCACTTTCTCTTGACATACCCTCTGGCCGCAGTACAATGGTTGGTCAGCAGTTACTGGGATCTCACTTATGTCCATTCCTCCGGCAGTGGTGCTGGTGTTGAGCGTGGCTGTGGGCGGGGCGGCCATCGCTCTGGCGGGTTTTGTCTGGGCCGTGCGGCACGGCCAACTGGATCCGTCCAATTCTGGCGCCCAGGTGATCTTTGAGGAGGAGGACCGGCAGCGGTGAGCGCGCAGTCTCCCGCTCAGGCCGATCAGACGGCCTTCCGCGCCACTCTCGACGGAGCTTGCGCCACCCCGGTGCTGGTCTACTTCTCCAGCGCTGTATTTTGGCTGCTGGCCGGCACCCTGCTAGGAATCGCAACGTCGCTGAAATTTGACATGCCGGACTGGCTGGGGACCATCCCCGAGTTGACGTTCGGCCGCATCCGCCCGGCCCACCTCAACACCATGGCCTATGGCTGGGCGTCTCTGGCCGGTTGCGGCTGCCTGGTCTGGCTGGTCTCCCGGCTTTGCCACGCCCGGGTGCGGTGGCCGGGCGCATTACTGGCTTCGGCCGGGCTTTGGAATCTTGGATTGGTCTACGGAACCGGCGCCATCTTGTTCGGCTATAGCCAGGGCGTCGAGTGGTTGGAGTTTCCTCTGCCCGCCGCTGCGTTGGGGGCCGCCGGCTTTCTGCTTTTCGCCGCATCCATCCTGGGAACCTTTGCCCAGCGCAACGTCGAGCACCTATATGTAAGTTTGTGGTATGCCGTGGCTTCGGTGGTGTGGTTTCCGTACTTGTACGTAGTGGCGAATTTGCCCATTTACTCCGGTGTGGTGCATGCGGCAGTCAACTGGTGGTACGGCCACAACGCGCTGGGCGTCTGGTTCACGCCGACGGGCCTGGCGCTGGCTTACTATTTCATACCCAAGGTGATCGGCCGGCCCGTTTACAGCTACTATCTGTCGCTTCTGGGTTTCTGGAGTTTCGCGCTCTTTTATAACTGGAACGGCATCCATCACCTGGTGGGCGGACCACTGCCGACATGGTTGCAGACCATTTCCATCGTGGCCAGCGTGCTCATGGTGATCCCGGTGATGGCTGTGGCCGTCAATCATCACATGACCACCGTCGGCCATTTCCACATGCTTCGCCAAAGCATAGTCCTGCGGTTTATGGTGTTCGGCGCCATGTGCTACACGGCAGTGAGTCTCCAGGGCTCTTTGGAGGCCCTGCGCAGCTTTCAAGAGGTGGTGCATTTCACGCACTACACCATTGGCCACGCGCACCTGGGCGTGTATGCCTTTCTCACCATGATCCTGTTCGGTTCGATGTATTACATCGTGCCGCGCGTGGCGCGATGGGACTGGCCGCAACCGGCTTTCATCGAAGTTCACTTTTGGGTGACCGCGGTGGGAGTGCTGCTGTATACCCTGGCCACCTGCACCGGGGGATGGTGGCAGGGGTGGGTGATGAATATGTCGGCGCGGCCGTTCTTGGACTCCACGATCTTGGTGAAGCCGTTTTTGGCTGTGCGCACCGGGGCCGGCATTTTGATGGGCGCCGGACACTTCATCTTCGCGCTTCTGTACTTGCAGGTGCTCTTGCGCATGGGCCGGCCGCGCACCGGAGGCGGGCTCCCATGATGTTCATACGCCTCTCGCTCTCCTACAGGGGTGTACTGGCCCCC
>CAYSBM010000196.1:5640-6442 GCA_964429095.1 uncultured Solibacteraceae bacterium
GGGGGGCAAATCGGGGCGGGGCCGCCCCAGCCCGGCCTGCGCAACTACACCTTCGAGCAGGCGCACGGCCGGGAAATTTACATTCGCGAAGGATGCATTTACTGCCACACGCAACAGACCCGGCCGGCCGGTTTTGGCTCTGACCAGCAGCGCCGATGGGGCCGCGCCTCGGTGCCGGGCGCCTATTTCTTCGACCGGCCGCACTTGCTCGGCACCAGCCGAACGGGGCCGGATCTCTTGAATATCGGGGTGCGGCAGCCCAGCCGGGACTGGCACATGTCGCACCTGTATAATCCGCGCAGTGTAGTTCCGCAGTCGATCATGCCTCCCTTCCCTTGGTTGTTCGAAGAGAAGACTAGCGTGAGCCCGTTGGATGTGGTGGTGAATGTGGGAGCGGAATTTCGGCCCCGGCCCGGCGTGGTGATTGTCGCCGGACCGGATGCTATTGATTTGGTGAACTATTTGCTGGGAATGGACCGCAGCTATCAGGTGCGTGAATGAGCACGGACGACAGCGGGCGCAATCTTTCCGCCGGGGCGCCGGCAGGTGAGCTGCCGCCCATACTCGGCCAGCCGGACCGCATTGACGGTGAGGTGGATAGCATCCACCAGGCGCTGCTGAGCCGTGAGCGGGAGGAACCTCGCGAAGGGCTGGAGCCCACCCCGTCGTGGGTCTGGGCGGTTTCCGTGCTGCTGCTATTCGCCATGGGCTTTTACGTAGGCCGTTACAGCGGCACCTTCTCTTCCCGCGCTCACGAACTGGAACAACCGCCGGCCGCGGGCGCCGCGCAGGCTGCCGAACC
>CAYSBM010000197.1:0-6440 GCA_964429095.1 uncultured Solibacteraceae bacterium
AGTTTCAGCAGTTCAATCGCGTTCGCGAGCGTCGGCGTATCTACGCTCTCTAAGTATCCGATCCAAGGATCGCGCTCTAGCGGCGTTGCATTCATGGTTTCATCTTCCTTTACCGTCGTAGCCGGGTTCAAGTGCACTTTGAGCCAGATGACAGTACGCCCCGGCTGATTCATCCTGGTAGTTAGCCCGATGCGCCCAAAGTCCAAGTCTTCCCCTCCTCCGGCGGCCGCGCAAAGTGTCCTCAAGACGCTCGATCGCGTGCTTTCCAAGGCCGGCCTCGGTTCCCGCACCCAAGCCCGCGCGTGGATCGGCTCCGGCCGCGTTCGCGTCAACGGCCGGCTCATCCGCACGCCGGATCATTGGGTGGACATGGAGCGCGACAAGATCACCTTCGACGGGCGTCAAGTCCTGGCCCAACGCCGCCTCTATCTGCTTCTCTACAAACCCAAAGGGTACCTCACCACCTTCCACGATCCTCAGCACCGGCCTACGGTTTATGATCTGCTCACGGACGTAGATACTTACGTTTTCCCTGTCGGGCGCCTGGACCAGGATTCCAGCGGCCTGCTGCTGCTGACCAACGACGCGCAATTCGCCGAGCGGCTGACAAATCCGGAGTACAAGGTCCCAAAAACCTACCTGGTCAAGACCTCCACGTTGCTCTCCGGCGAACAGCTTGAACGTTTACGCGCCGGCGTCATGCTCAAGGACGGCCCCACGCGGCCCGCCGAAATCCGCCGCCTGCGCGACAGCGGGAGGCATACGTTCTTTGAGATCTCCATCACAGAGGGCCGTAACCGCCAGGTGCGGCGCATGGTGGAAGCCATCGGCAGCAAGGTGCTGAAGTTGGTCCGCGTGGCCATCGGCCCCATCGAAATCGGCGGCCTGGCCATTGGGAAGTACCGCCCTCTTTCGCACGCCGAAGTCCAGGCTTTATTGCACAGCTCCTCCCAATCAGCCCGCCGGAACAAGCTCTCCCTCACCGGCGTTGTAAGCCAGCGCCATTACCGCCAGAAACAAGAATAGGACTTCGCTGTCGCCCAGGTTTAGCTCGAACAAACCGCTCACCAATACAGCGGCAATTACCGCCACCGCACCACAGAGCATGAACCGCGCCTCGTCCGCCTGGGGCGGCAGCCGCCGAAGCCGCCGCAGAAAATCCAGCAACATCTTTCCCAGCATCCAGAGCAGGGCCAGCAGAGCGGGCACGCCCCGCTCAGCGGCGTAATGGATGTAGATGTTGTGCAGGTGGCCGTACCAGCCGTCGGGCAAAGGCCGCGTGATATCTGCGGGAACGTAGCGGCGGAACTCCCGCCCGACGTGCTCGGGTCCTACGCCAAACCAAGGGTGCGCTTTGATCATCTCCCAGCCCGTGCGCCAGCAAACAATGCGGTGCTGGTTGGAATCTATGTTCTTCTTGGGGTGCAGGAAGCTTACGGCGCGTGTCCTCAGCGGAGCGGGAGCAACCAGGAGTCCAATCCCTATTGCCACAGGCACCACCGCCACCGCCCAGCGCTTCCAATTCCAAACCAAGTAGAGGCCCGCAGCCGCCGCCGCCAGCCACATGCTCCGCGTAAACGCCAGAACCAGCGCCAAGCCCATTAGCGCGCAGCAAGCGGCCCAAACCCACCAGCAGCGCCGCGCCCGCGGCGAGAAAAGCAGGAACGCCACCGCCACCAGCAGCGCAATCATCATCTGCCCGCTGAAAGTCATCCAGTGGCTCATGAAGCCGGTGATGCGTTCCGAGACGTAATATTCGTAGAAACTGATTCCCGCCCGCCTGGCTTGCCCGATTTTCCCCCAGAACTGCACCAGCGACCAGCCCGCCGATAGCGCCGCCGCGCCGAACCAGGCGCGCACCACCCCTCCAACGGCGCTCAAACCGCGTATCGTACTGCACACCGTAAGCAGCACCAGGAAGACGAAGAATTTCCTGATCTGTGGCCGGCCCGCTGCCGGTTCGGCCGCCAGCAGCAGCGAGACGACCGTCAGGCCGAAAAAGATCGCCAGCGGCAGCTTCACGGGCGGGAGCCGTAACCGGGCGCCGCTTGCCAGCAGAGCCACCACCGAAAGCGCGAGCAGAATTTGGCACGCCGCAATCGAGATGAATACCGCGACGGTCGATCCACACGTCAAATACAACGCCGCGCGCGCTGCGCGATCCCGCCAGTCTGCCGTCACCGTCATGCGCCTGGAAAACCTCTCTGAGTATGCCAGAATAGCGGACGAGGCGGCTAGTATTGATGGAAATTTATCTGCAACGCCACGGCATCTCTGAGTTCGGGCATGCCGGTCTGCACGATGCCGAGCGCGAACTCACACCGGAAGGCGTCGCCCGCCTCAAAGCTGTCCTCAAACTCGCTCGCCACGCCGGCGTCAAGCCCTCGCTCATCCTCACCAGCCCTTACCGCCGCGCGGTCCAGACTGCGGAGCTGGCGGCGGAAATTCTCGGCTACCATGGCGAATTGATCCGCTGCGATGCGTTGCGCCCCATGTCCGCCCCCGAAGCGGCTTGGGAAGAACTCCGTTTGCACAAGGATACAACCAGCGTTTACCTGGCCGGACACGAGCCTTTGCTTGGCCGTCTGGCAGCCTACCTCACGGGCGCGCCCTCCCTTCAGGTGGACTTCAAGAAGGGCGCCCTCGTGCGGATCGACGTTGAGCGCCTCGTCGCCCAACCATCCGGCGTATTGAAATGGATGCTGGCTCCAAAACTGGCTACCGCAATTCTTTGATCTCGATCTTGCGGAACTCCACGTTGGTATCGTGCCCCAGGAAACCTACATACCCTTTGGTGCGCTGGATCCCTGGATGCGCCGCCAGCACCTGAGGATCATTTACCGCCGCCAAGTCTCCGTCGACCACTCTCCGTCCGTTCACGCGGACTTGTATGCGGGAACCTTCCGCCCGGATTTCCATCTTGTTCCACTTCCAAGGCATTTTGGGCGCGCCGCCGCGCGCCGGAAAAACGCCGTACACCGAGCCGTTGTATTGATAATCGCGCAGCTTGCCTTTGTAACGGGGTGATTCATCGTCCAGTATTTGGATCTCCATCCCCACCTGCGAAATCCGGCCTTCCAGCGGCGCACGGATCCCCACGCCATTGTTGCCGCCCGGCTCCATGCGGTATTCCAGGCGCAGTATAAAGTCGCTGAACTCTTTGCGCGTGTAAAACAGATTCCCGCCCGCATGTTTCGGGCACACGATCCGGCCCTTCTCCACCACGTAGCCTGGGCCTTTCTTGTTCACAATGGTCCAGCCTTCCAGCGACCTGCCGTCGAAGAGCTTTTCAAATTTCTCTCCGGCTGCGAGCGGCATTCCGGCAGCCAGTATCAACACGAAAGTGCGCAGCATTTCCACAGCAATACTATAATGCACGGCGCCGGCGGGAAGTATGCTATTTATTTAGCTATGCTCCGTACTGATCGACGGCGTTTCCTCTCTGCGCTGGCCGCAGCCGGCGCGCCTTCCGTGAGTCTTGCCTCCTCTCCAGGTGAGACAGCCCTCAAGCTCGGCGTGGCCACCTACTCGCTCCGTGAATTCTCCCGGCGCCTGGCTATCCGGATGATCCGTGAGATGAAGATTTCTTACGTGAGCATCAAAGAGTGTCACCTGCCTTACCGGGGCACGCCGGAGGAGACCGCCAAGGGCGCCGCGGAGTTCCAAGCCGCCGGCCTCACCATCCTCTCCGGCGGCGTCATCGGCATGCGGGAGAACAACGAAACCGAGCTCCGCGGCATGTTCGAATACGCCCGCGCGGCCCACATGCCCATGATGATCATCGCGCCTTCGCGTGAAAGCATGCCGCGCATAGAAAAGCTGGTGCGTGAATACGACATCAAGGTGGCCATCCACAACCACGGCCCCGAAGACAAGCACTTCCCGGGCGTCAAAGACGGCCTAGCCGTTATCCGGGACATGGACCCGCGCGTCGGCCTTTGTATTGACGTGGGCCATGAGGCGCGGACCGGCGCTTCCGTGCCTGAGTCGATCGCCCTGGCCGGCAGCCGCCTGTTCGACGTCCATATTAAAGACATCGTCGAAGCCTCCGGCAGGAATCGCGGCGCGGTGGTGGGAGAGGGGGTGCTCCCTATCGCCGCCATTGCTAAGCAGTTGCTCAAGATGAATTACCAGGGCGGGGTCATGCTCGAATACGAAATTGACGGCGACAATCCCCTCCCGGGCATGCAGCGCTCTTTCTCCTACCTGCGCGGCGTCCTTGCCGGGCTGGCCGCCGGCCGGTCTTGAAGCGCTTATGTCCACGGCCGCTGATTTTCACGGTATGACGGCCCTCATCACGGGGGCTTCCACCGGCATCGGAGCCGAGACAGCCGTCGCCTTCGGCTCCCGCGGCGCTTACGTGCTCGTCCATTACAATTCGAGCCGCGCCAGGGCGGAAGACACGCTGCGCCGCGTGCGCGCTGCCGGCGGAGACGGAGAATTGCTCCAGGCGGACTTGTCCGCCGAAGCCGGGATTCAGAGCCTGATCAGCCAAATCGGCGCGCTGGAGCGCTCCATCAGCATCCTGGTCAACAATGCGGGCTCTCTGGTTGAACGCCGCAAGTTTTTAGAGATCACTCCGGAACTCTGGCAACGCGTCCTCACGCTCAACTGGAGCAGCGCCATGCGCATTTCGCAGGCCGTGCTGCCCGGCATGATCGCGCACAAGCGCGGCTTCATCGTGAATCTTTCCTCCATCGCCGCGCGCAACGGCGGTGGCCTCGGAGCCATTGCTTATGCCAGCTCGAAAGCCGCCGTTTCCTGCATGACCAAAGGCATGGCAAAGGAGTTCGCCCCGTACGGCATTCGCGTCAACGCCGTTTCTCCCGGCACCATCGACAACGATTTTCACCGGAAGTTCTCTACCCGCCAGATGCTGGACGCCGTGGTGGCCGCCACGCCCATGGGCCGTCTGGGCGAGTCCACCGAATGCGCCCAGGTAATCGTCTTTCTGTGTTCGCCGGCCGCCAGCTTCATTCAAGGACAAGTCATCGAGGTCAACGGCGGCATGCTCATGGTGTAGCGCCCTCGCCGGGTTTACAATAGCGTGACATGAGGACCTGGGTTTTTCTCTGTGCACTCCTGCTCGCACTCGCCGCGCATGCCGCCGCCCCGGAGGAGTTTTCCACCCCCGGCGGCGTAGTTAAGATTACGCCCGTGCGCCACGCCAGCCTGACCATCGAAGGCGGCGGCATGGTGATTCAAGTGGACCCTTGGGGAGCGTCACTGTATGCTTCGGCGCCTGCCGCCGACCTGATCCTCATCACTCATGACCACGGCGATCACCTGGATCCGGAGGCGATTGCCCGCATTCGTAAGCCCTCCACCATCATCGCCGGACCCGCCGCCGTGCAGGCCAAACTCCCGGGAACCGTCTTGCTGTCCAACGGCGGCAGGAAAACCTTCGGCAAGTGGACCGTGGAAGCCATCCCGGCCTACAATTTGAAGCGCATACGCCCGGACGGCGAGCCATTTCATCCCCGCGGCCAGGGCAACGGCTACGTGCTCACCTTCTCCGGTGCACGCTTCTACATCTCCGGCGACACGGAAGGCATACCCGAAATGCGCGCCTTGCGCAACATCGATGTGGCCTTCGTCTGCATGAACCTGCCCTACACCATGACCCCGGAGGAAGCGGCGGACGCCGTGCGCGCATTCAGACCCAAGATTGTCTACCCCTACCACTCGCGCAACACGGACTTGCGGGCATTTGAAAAAGCGCTGGCCGGCTCCGGCATCGAGGTCCGCATCCGGAATTGGTATTGACGCCGGTCCAGTCAAACCTCAGTAGGTGCCGCCGTCCCGCGCCGCGCGCACCATGGCGTCGATGTTTTCCGGCGGCGTGTCGCGCGGCACCTCGCAACCCGAACTGAGAATAAAACCACCAGGCCCGGCGCTCTGGATCAGCTCGCGGCTCTTGCGATACACCAGTTCGGGTGTCCCTTGCAGCAGGACGCCTGAGGGCTCGAGGTTGCCTTCAAGGCACACCTGCCCGCCAACCGTTCGCTTCATATCGCCGAAATCGTTCTGGAAGTCAAGTTCGAGAGCGTCCGCGCCCGTCGCCGCCATGCAGTCCACAATGTGCGTGGTTCTGCCGCAGATGTGGAGAAAGACCGGTGCGTCAATGGCGGCGTGGAGCCTGCGGACCACTTCCTTGAGCGCCGGGAACACAAACTTGACGAAGTCCTCGCGGCTGACTAAGCCGGCAACCGCATCGCCGAACGTCACCGCGTGCGCGCCGGCGCGGCCGACCTCAATACCCAGGTGCGACACCATTTCGACAGCGATCTCCAACAGGTCGAAGACGAACTGTGGCTGATCGGCCATATCCATCATGAGGGCTTCGATGCCGCGCACCGCACTGGCGAGCGAGAAAGGCCCCTGGTCGAAATTGGTCTTGATGAAACAGGTGTCGCCCAGCAGGCGGCGCGCGCACCGCG
>CAYSBM010000198.1:0-5202 GCA_964429095.1 uncultured Solibacteraceae bacterium
CACGTGGCGGCGGAAAATCTTCATCTGGATCCCGATGGCCTGGCCACTTGGTTCAGCTCGGCGCTGTGGCCGTTCTCGACCCTGGGCTGGCCGGAGAAGACGCCGGAGCTGGCCAAATACTACCCGACCTCCTTGCTCATCACCGGCTTCGACATTCTTTTCTTCTGGGTCGCCCGCATGATCATGATGGGTCTGGAGTGCGCCGGAGAGGTGCCGTTCCGGCAGGTTTACATCCACGGACTGGTGCGCGACGCCGAAAAGCAGAAGATGTCGAAGACCCGCGGCAACACCATCGATCCTCTGGAAATCACCGAAAAATACGGCACCGACGCCGTGCGCCTGGCTTTGCTGCAAGGCGCCGCCCCGGGCACCGACATCGTATTCACCGAAGAACGCGTGGCCAGCGCCCGTGCCTTCGCCAACAAGATCTGGAACGCCGCACGGTTCCTCTTCCTGAATATGGAGCGCTCGGCGGTGTCCGGTTGGGCGCCCGGCGAAATCGCCATCACTCCCAACGCGCCGCTGGAGGACCGCTGGATCTTCAGCCGTTTGCGCTGGTGCACAGAACACGTAAACCGGGCGCTCGAGACCTACCGCTTCCATGAAGCCGCGCAATTGCTTTGGGAGTTTTTCTGGCATGAGTTCTGCGACTGGTACCTGGAGATCAAGAAACTGCGGTTCCGCGAAGCCAGCGGATTGCCCAGCGACTGGCGCAACCTGCTTACCGTGTTTGAAGCCTCGCTGCGCTTGCTCCACCCAGTGATGCCGTTCATCACCGAGGAGCTCTGGCAGCGAATCACGGAAGGCGCCGCCGGGCGGGGGCCCTCGATCGCCGTCAGCCAGTATCCGGTGCTCACCGCCTCGCTGGCGGATCCGGAAGCAGAAGAACAGATGCGGTGGTTGGAGGAAATTGTGACAGCGGCCCGTAATTTAAGGGCTGAAAACAAAATCGACCCGAAGCAGAAGGCCGGTGTGGCGCTGGCGACCCGCGGCGCCGCTCTGGCGGTGGCCCGCGAACACCAGGCGGTCATCGAGGCGCTGGCGCGCATCGAGCTGGATTTGCGGGAAGCCGCCGCGGACGGCCCGGCTTTCCAAATGCGCTTGAAAGTGGCCGCGGCCGAGGCCGATTCACGGCGGCGGCGTCTGGAAAAGGAAATTGAACAATTAGAGAAAGCCATCGCCGGTTCCGAGCGCCAGCTTTCCAACCAGACCTTCCTCAGCCGTGCGCCGGCCGCCGTGGTGGAAGGAATGCGGGCCAAGCTGGCGGATTACCGCACGCAGGTTGCCAACAAGCGCGCGGCGCTGGAGGATCTCTCTGTCTCATGAGCTTCGATTACCGCCATCCGGAGGTCCTGGACGCCGTACGGCGCGCGCTGGCCGAGGACATTGGTTCGGGCGACGTGACCACCAACACCTGCATCGGGGAGGCCGCTATGGCCCGGGGCTGCTTCGTCGCCCGGCATCCCCTGGTCGTGGCAGGAATCGGACTTTTGAACGTGATTTATGAGGAGCGTGGCGGCGTTGCCGGGTTGGAGTTGCTCTGCGCAGACGGGGATCGTGCGGCGCCGGGCGCAATTTTGGCCACCGTGCGCGGGAAAGCGCGGACGCTTTTGGAATGCGAACGGACGGCGCTCAACTTCTTGCAGAGGTTGAGCGGCGTGGCCACTCTGGCGCGCCGCTATGTGGAGGCGGTGCGCGGCACGGGCTGCCGCATCCTGGACACGCGCAAGACCACTCCCGGATTGCGGCGGCTGGAGAAAATGGCCGCCGCCGCCGGCGGCGCGATGAACCACCGCATGGGCCTGTTCGACGCGGTTCTCATCAAGAACAACCACATCGCGGCCGCTGGCGGTGTGCGGCCCGCTCTGGAACGTTTCGCCGGCTGCGGCCTGGAGGTGGAAATCGAAGTGCGCACGCGCGCCGAACTGGAGGAGGCGCTGGCTTGCGGCGCGAAGCGTCTGCTTCTGGACAACTTGAAGCCCGAAGAAGCCGCCGAATGGATCCGCGTAATTGGAGGCCGCGCGGCCGCGGAACTGAGCGGAGGCATTACGCTCGAAACGGTCCGGGCTTACGCCGTAACAGGCGCGAACTTTATTTCGGTAGGCGCCATCACCCATTCGGCCGTGGCGGTGGATATCAATTTCCGTTTGGAGCTGGAGTGACCGGGGAATTCGACATTGATTGGGTGCGTTCCCGGATGCCGGGTAGGCGCATCGAGTATTTTCAGCGGACCTTGTCGACCATGACCGAGGCCGAAGCCCTGTTGCGTGAAGGTTGCCCCAGCGGTACGGTAGCCGTGGCGGGGGAGCAGACCGCAGGGCAGGGAAGGCTGGGGCGCTCCTGGTATTCGGAGTCCGGCGTGGGGCTGTATGCTTCTGTGGTGTTGCGGCTGCCACCGCGGATTGCGCAGTCGCCGGTGGTGACTCTGGCGCTCGGCTTGGCCACGGTGGATGCCATCGCGCTGGCGGCAGGCTTGCAGTGCGACCTGCGATGGCCCAACGACGTGCTGGCGCGCGGCCGCAAGTGCGCCGGCGTGCTGGCGCAATCTTGCGCCGGCGGTCTGGTGGCGGGCATTGGCATCAACGCCAACCACCGGCAGTTTCCGGCCAGTGTGGGGAATGTCGCCACCTCGCTCCGGATTGTAACTGGCAGAGAGCAGTCGCGCGAGTTGCTCTTATTGGCGTTGCTGGAATCCATCGATCGGCGGACGGCAGCCATGGAGCGTTCCGGGACGGACGTCATCGTGAGAGAATTCGCGCGGCGGTCAAGCTATGTGTGCGGACGGAGAGTTGTGGTGGAGGACGGCGGCCGGCGCTTGACAGGTTCGACCGAGGGGCTCGATCCGGCCGGGTTTCTCATCCTGCGCACCGATAGCGGGGCGCGCGAGTTGATTGTGAGCGGGGGAGTGCGCCCGTTGGAGGGGTAGAAAATATGTTATTGGCGATCGACGCCGGCAATACCAACATCACCCTCGGCGCTTTCGAGGGCGCCCAGATGACCGGACGCTGGCGCTTGTCGACCGTCCATGAGCAGACCGCGGATGAGTGGGGCATTCTGTTCCGCAACATCTTTTCCCTTACCGGTTTGAAACTCGACGCGGTGGACGGCATTATCATTGCAAGCGTCGTGCCGCCGCTGGATGCTTCACTGGCGCAGATGGCGCGGCGGTATTTCAACACCGAAGCGTTCTTTGTGACGCCGGCCACTGATACCGGGCTGGTCAATTGCTATGAAAATCCGCGCGAAGTAGGGGCCGACCGGGTGGTGAACGCGGTTGCCGCCTTTCAGAAGTACGGCGGCCCTTCGGTCGTGGTGGATTTGGGCACGGCGATTACCTTTGACGCCATCTCGGCCGCGGGTGAATATTTGGGCGGCCTCATCTGCGCCGGGATCGGCATTTCCGTCGAAGCGTTGTTCGCCAAGACCGCCCGCCTGCCGCTGGTCGATTTTCGCGAACCGGACAAGCTGATCGGCACCAACACGGTCGGCAGCATGCAAAGTGGCCTGTATTATGGGGCCGTGAGCATGATCGATGGAATCCTCGGGCGGCTGATTGCGGAGCTGGGTCCGGCAACGCGCGCCATCGCCCCCGGCGGCCAGGCTCACCTTGTCGTGCGCGGTGCGCACTACCTGAAGGAAGTGGACGAGGATCTAACTCTGGAAGGACTCCGGATGATCTGGGAGCGGAACCATAAGACGTGAACGGCGAACGGGAACAGTGGGGGCTGAACTACTTCAACTACTTCACGGAAGTGGAGGAGCGATTTCAGCAGGCGCGGGGTACGGCATTGTTTCTGCTCAGCCCGCTGGATTGGGCGCTCATCGAGGACTGGAAGAACGCTGGCGTGCCGCTGGAAGCTGTGCTCCGCGGCATCGACCGGGCGTTCGAAAAGTGGCGCGCGGGCCGTTCCAAGCTCCGCACCATCAATTCTCTGGCCTATTGCGCTCAAGCCGTGATGGAAGAAGCCGAGGCCATGCAAGGGATCCCTACCTCGTCACCGCGGAGGGCTGCGGCGCCGCCGTTTGAAGTGGACCAACTGCGCGCCTATCTCGCACGCAACGCGGCGGACTTGCGCCGGCAGACCAGCGGCGCGTACTGGGAGATCGCCGCCGCGCTGGAACTGCTGGCCGCCGACGCAGAAAAACAACTCCAAGACCTCGAGGAGCTGGAGCGCCGGCTCACGGTCTTGGAGGAGAAGATGATCGCGGTGGCGCGCACGCAGCAGAGCGAAGATGAGATGCTGGCTATGAGGCGTGCCCTGGAACGGGAATTACGCCCGTACCGTGGCAAGATGACCACAGATCAACTGGCGCGTCTGGAACGCCAATACTTAGACCGGCGCTTGCTGGAGTCCCTGGGTCTGCCGCGATTGAGCCTGTTTTATATGCGCTAAACCCGCTGCCGGCGCGCGCGATACACTGGCAGGTGATGGACCAGGAACAACTTCGGGAATTGCTCGCGCAGGTGAGAAGCGGCGAGGTGGATATCGACGCCGCCATCCGGCGCATGCGCCATCTTCCGTTCGAAGATCTGGGCTTCGCCAAGCTCGACCACCATCGCGCTCTGCGCCACGGCATGCCGGAAGTGATTTTCGGCAAGGGCAAGACGCCGGAGCAGGTTGCCGAACTGGCGGAGCATCTGCTTGCCGGCGCCCGTAATATCCTCATCACCCGCGCTGATCCCGCCATGGCAAAACTGGTGGTGGAGCGCATTCCGGATGCCGAATATTTCCCGCTTTCAGGCGCTGTGCGCGTATGGCGCGACCGGACGCTCAGCGGCAAGGGGACCATCGCCGTGGTGAGTGCAGGCACCAGCGACATCCCGGTGGCGGAGGAGGCACAAGTCACCGCGGAGGTGATGGGCAATCGCGTCGACGCCATTTACGATATTGGTGTGGCGGGGATACACCGCCTGATGAGCAACCGTGAGCGGATCATTGCCGCCAGAGTGGTAGTGGTATGCGCAGGCATGGAGGGCGCATTGCCTAGCGTGGTGGGCGGCCTGGTTTCGGCGCCCGTGATCGCCGTTCCGACCAGCGTCGGCTACGGCGCCAGTTTTCATGGCTTGGCGGCGCTGCTGGGCATGCTCAACAGTTGCGCGAGCAACGTGACCGTGGTCAACATCGACAACGGTTTCGGCGCCGCCTCCGTGGCCAGCTTGATCTCCCGGCTCTAAGCTAGTGCTGTCTCAAGCGGCTGGGG
>CAYSBM010000198.1:5212-6427 GCA_964429095.1 uncultured Solibacteraceae bacterium
GCGGCCACCGCCTTGGAAGAGACGGTCTGCGCAAATACGTAGAATTCGAACAACGGCGGCGCGTCACTCCGTCCCCAGCGGTTCACTTTCCAACGCACTTGAAGGTATTGGATTTCAGGATGGTCCGCCAGATCGACGTGCATCGAATAGGTGGCGCAATAGAATTTCTGAGGAAAACGGGCCACCGGCTTGGAACCCCAATTTACACCGTCGGCCGATCCCCAGATGGAAACATCCAAGCTCTCTTGTTCTATGATCCGTGTAATGCCCAGGGTCACCTCAATCAGCGTGCCCTTGGCGGCGCCAAGCTCCACGCGGGGCCCGGCGCCGTCTTCCCGAACTATGGTTTCCGGCAGAAGAAAGTTTCGCACGCGGGCTCCTAACACTTATAGTTTCCCCCAACTGCCGCGAAATTTGAAGCTTCATCGTCTGTTGTGCTATGCTCCACGGGGCATGCCAGAGTAGGGTTTCTCATGAGTGAAATTATTGCTTCCCCATCCGCAGCGCCTGTTTCGGATCAATTCTTGACGATGTTGGAGATTTTGATCGATCCCGCCAGCGCCGCCCGCCGCATTCACCGCAGCGCCCCGTGGATCGTTCCGGTTCTCACGGCAGCTCTGGCAACCGCGCTGATCGGCTACCTCCTGATGCCGCTAACGCTCCAGATCATGGCCATGAATCCTCCGTCCAACATTCCACGTGAGCAGTATGCCCAGGCTTTACCGGTGATCGAGAAAGGCATGCGCTTCACTCTGCTGGCTGCGCCGGTGATGCTGGCCGCCAAACTCCTCATTCTGGCCGGTCTGCTCAAACTTATGGTCTTGCTGGCCGGGCTCGAAATTATCTTCAAGAAGCTGTTCGCATTGCTGGCCAACGCCGGGACGGTTCCGCTGTTGGAATCTCTGGCCTCTTTCGCCGTCATCCAGGCCAGAGCGGGTGACATCCAGACGATGGAGGGAATGATGCCCGCGCTCGGCCTTGATTTGTTGCTGCGCGGGCCGTCCTCCAAGGCCGTCCAGGCTGGCCTGCACTTCTTTTCAATTTTCGAGATCTGGTACATTGTCGTACTGGCGGTGGGTTTCGCGGCCCTGGCCGGGTGCTCCCGGAAGAAGGCTGCCGTGCTGACCCTTCCAGTTTGGGCCGTTCCCATGCTGTGGGTCATGGTGGCGGCGAGGTTCCGGTCGTAGACTTATGGAGGTCCACGCATGAAACGCT
>CAYSBM010000199.1:0-975 GCA_964429095.1 uncultured Solibacteraceae bacterium
TGCAAGACGCCCCTGGAGCGCTGCAACACGAGGTGCTCCCAATACCAGTTGTCCATGCCGTAGGTATGGTCGGTGTAAACCAGCAGGTCTTTATAGGTTTGCTCGATGCCCGCGCGGGGGTATGGACGATCGGTTCCCAGCAGTTCACCCAGAGTGGCGAACTTCTCCGCGGCCAGAATCTCAACGGCCGCTTTGCGCTTCATGCCCGTGGCTTGCGCGAAGATGCCCGGGTCGTCAGTCCAGGCGCTGGTGATATCGCCCGAGAATTCCGGTATCATCCCGGCGAACTTCCCCTCCACATATTCGAAAAATTCCCTAGGGGTGGCCATGTAAACGCGCGGGTTGGAGTGCGTCCGGTTCCAGGCGTTGATATTGTCGACGAGTTCCACCTGCGGGTTCACGTTGTCGAAGGCCAACTGTAACAGGATGGCGTCATATGGATACGCCGCGCCCATGGATTCGTAGTAAGTGAGCAGATCCCGGACCCCCTTCTCCATTTCGCCGGCGCGGAGGAAGATTTTAGCCTGGGTGTAATCGCGGTACTTGCCGCTGCGCATCTGGGTGAGCACGCGGCTGCCGTCGGGAGACTTGAACCAGAACAGGTGAGGCAGCTTGGATTCTCCCAAAAGCTCCTTGTAGGCTCCTGGTCCGAACAGCAGATAGCGGCCGCCCGCGCCGGCCCGCGCCCGCGGCAACCCCCAGGTCAGTCCGGTAATATCGCTCAGCATGGCGGTCTTGGATTCGATGCCGTACTGGCGCCGCAAGCTCTCATTGGCGTAATAATTGGCGCGAATCAGCTCTTCGGGCCCGGCGTTTTCCTGCTCGATGTTGGTGTAGAGGCTGGCGATTTCGATGCTCCCTTTACGCACCAGATCTACCAGTTGGCGGACTTTTTCCGGCTTTCGCTGCCGTGTGTAAGCGTCAAACAACAGCGATCCCTCCAGCGTCCATTTGCGCCCCTTGGCGCTGGCCTCG
>CAYSBM010000199.1:985-6403 GCA_964429095.1 uncultured Solibacteraceae bacterium
ACGCGCTCGACTTCCGGTATCAGATCCGTATAGCCGATATCGGCGTGAGTGTGGGTGATGACGTAAATTTTCCACTCCCGCGACCATTTCTTTTCGGGCGTCTGTGAGGCGGCGCCCGCAGCCAGCCCGGCGCACACCAGCAGGGTAAGAATCCGCATAGATAGAGAATAACAGAGCCCTTCCGGTTGACGGGCCGGGGCGGGCGACAGCATACTGTAACTCTATGAGCGGCTCCAAGAGCCTGGCCGAAGTGCATGGCAGTGTGACTACTTCCCAGGTTTCCTTGTGGAAGCGCATGTTCGCCTTTGCTGGACCGGCCTACCTGGTAAGCGTAGGCTACATGGATCCGGGCAACTGGGCTACGGATCTGGAAGGCGGCGCACGGTTCGGCTATCAACTGCTTTGGGTGCTGGTGATGTCCAACGCCATGGCCGTGTTGCTGCAAACCCTAAGCGCGCGCTTGGGCGTGGTGAATCGGCGCGATCTGGCGCAGGCCTGCCGGGAAACCTATCCGAAGCTGGTGAACTGGCTGTTGTGGTTTCTCTGCGAAATCGCCATCGCCGCCTGCGATTTGGCCGAAATCCTGGGCGCGGCCATCGGGTTTCAACTGCTTTTCAAGATTCCGCTGCTGATAGGGGTGTTCATCACCGCGACGGACACTCTGTTCATACTCTGGTTTTCGCGTTTCGGCATTCGCATTATTGAGGCGGTGGTGCTGGCGCTGATCACGGTGATCGCCCTGTGCTTCGGAGTGGAGATGTGGCTGGTGCGGCCGCCGCTGGCGGAAATAGCCGGCGGGCTGGTTCCGCGCCTGACTCCGGGGAGTCTTTATGTGGCCATCGCCATCTTGGGCGCCACGGTGATGCCTCACAACCTGTACTTGCATTCGGCGCTCGTGCAGACCCGCCGCATTGGCAGATCCTTTGAGGCCAAACGTACAGCCTGCCGTTACAACCTGGTGGACTCGGCGATTGCGCTGAACGGCGCTCTGCTGGTGAACGCCGCCATCCTGATCTTGGCGGCCACGGTTTTCTTCAAACGCGGCATTGTGGTCACAGAAATCGCGCAGGCGCACCTGCTGCTGGCGCCGCTGCTGGGCACCACGCTGGCCGGCGTCATGTTCGCCGTGGCCCTGCTGGCTGCGGGCCAATCCTCGACCATCACGGGCACCATGGCCGGGCAGATCGTCATGGAAGGCTTTTTGGACATCCGCATGCGCCCCTGGCTGCGGCGGCTGATCACTCGTATGGCGGCCGTGGCGCCGGCGGCCATCACCATCTACTTGGCCGGCGAACAAGGCATTTACCGGCTGCTGATCTTCAGCCAGGTGGTGCTGAGCCTCCAATTGCCTTTCGCCGTCATCCCCCTGATTCACTTCACCAGCGACCGGCGCCGTATGGGACTGTTCAGCAACCAGGGCTGGGTAAAATTGGCGGCCTGGTCGACGGCCCTCATCATCGTAGGACTCAACGTTCACCTGGTGACAAACACCATCGCCGGATGGTTAGCGCCCGGCGGACACCACCGTTTGCTTGTCAGCTTGGTGCTCACACCGGCCGCTCTGGGACTGGGATTGCTTCTGCTGTATGTTTCGCTGGAGCCTTGGCTGCCGGCGTGGTTGCGGCGCCTGGCGCATGCTCCCAAGGAGATTACGCCCGGCGTTGGCGCTGCGCTTACCACGGCGCGTTACCAGCGCATCCTGGCGCCGCTGGATCATACGCCGGTGGACCGCACGGCGGTGGCGCACGCCGCCGGTATCGCGTTACTGCACAAGGCCCGGCTGCGCTTGTTGCATATCGAGGAGGGTGTCTCCAGCCAGCTCTACGGCGCACTGGCCGAGAACCGTGAAATCCAGTCTGGCCAGCAGTACTTGGATGAAATTCTGGAGGCGCTCCAGCAGCAAGGCGTGGAAGCCGAAGCTGAAGTGCGTCACTCGGTCAAACCGGCTGAAGCCATTATCCAGGAGGCGAGGAGCTGGCCTGCGGACTTGGTGGTCATGGGGTCTCATGGACATAAAGGCTTGAGTGACATGGTTTTTGGAACAACAATTAATGCAGTACGTCATGGTTTGTCTGTTCCTTTGCTGATTGTCAGAGACTAAAGCGGGCTGTGACGGCGTGTCACGGCGCCGTGTCACAGCTACCCAGCCGTCTAGCCCATAGGGCCTTTAAGTCGTTTCCTTTCAATCTGAAAAACTGGAACGCAGGTTGCATGGCAGTGGTGTGGGTAGATTATGCGTACATGGCTTGCGGCATGCTTGGTAATCAGCATGAGCGTGGTAGCTCCCGCTGCCACGCTTGAGCAACTGAGTTTTGGCGAGCTGGTGGATCAGGCCAGCGCCATTGTCCGCGGCCGCGTCACCGGAACCTATACAACAGCCAAAGGTTCACTGATTTACACACACTACCGGGTTTTGGTGAGCGAATGCTGGAAAGGTTCGGTGGGCGGCGAAGCCGATCTCGTTGTTCCGGGCGGCGCCATGGGCGGCATCCGCCAATCGTTTCCTGGGGCGCCCAGCTTGAGCGCGGGTTCCGAGTACGTACTGTTTCTGTGGAAGTCCAGGAGCGGGCTGACGCATATTATCGGCCTGACGCAGGGTCTGTTTGACATCCGGACCGATGCCAAAGGGAACACCCTGGCATTGCGCGCGGTGAGCGGAGAAACCATGCTCGACCGGACCACAGGCAGGCCGGTGGCCGAAGAACCACTTAGCATGACGCTGGCCGAACTGAAATCCAAAGTGGCGCAGGCGGTTAAAGGAGCAGCGAGGTGAGCGCCATGCGAAAGATACGGCAAGCGTGGATGGTCATGGCCGGATTGCTGGCCATGGGGGGCGGCGCGCAGGCCTACTACCATTTCATTCATTACGCTAACCGCTTTCCGCCATACTCGCCGATGCCGGAAAAGTTCAACCTGGAGGCTTTGCCTAACGGGGTGTTGCAAGTTTTCCTGAGCGGCCAGGGTCCAGTGGCCATGGCGCCGCTGGACAGCTTCTCGGGCTTGGCAAGCCAGGTGCGGCTGGCGGTTGAAACCTGGAACAGCGTGGGGACTTCCAAGTTACGCCTGGCCTACGGCGGACTGTCCACCTCAGGGACGCCCGCGAATACGCCGAGCGTGGACGTGGTCTTCGAGGAGGTTCCTCCGGGCTTGGTCGCCATGGGGGGGCCGACAGTGTGGGATGAGCGGGCCAGCGACGATGGAGGCTACATCCCCATCCGGCGCTCAATGGTGATTGTGCGCAACGATCTAACCCAAAAACCCAGCTACGGCGAAAGCTTTTTCACGACCATGGTGCACGAGTTGGGGCACGCTCTTGGTTTGCAACATGCCCTAACCTCGGCCGCCATGTCCACCGACTATACGCGCGCCACCACCCGCGGGCGGGCGCTGGCTGCTGATGACATTGCGGGCCTCAGCCTGCTTTATCCGGCGGCAAACTTCATTTCCTCGACCGGCAGCATCTCCGGGCGCGTGACAATGGACGGGCAAGGAGTTCACCTGGCCAGCGTGGTCGCCCTGCCGCCCAATGGGGGGCCGGTGAGCGCGCTTACCAATCCGGACGGCAGTTACCGCATTGATGGGCTGGCGGCAGGACCGTACTATGTGTACGTACATCCGTTGCCGCCCACCGAACTCGCCAGCAACGGTATCCGCCTGCCGGTGGATGAGGACGGCCAGCCCGTGGCCGCCGGCGATCCGTTCGTGAGCCAGTTTTATCCCGGCACCAGCGATGCGCGGCAAGCTGTGGCCATGCCAGTGAGTGCGGGCGCGGTTCTGCAAGGCGTGGACTTCGCCGTTCAGCGCCGAAGTTATGTCCCGCTTTACGCCGTGACAACTTACAGTTACCCAGGCCAAACGGCCGTCAAGCCTGCCTTTATCAGCGAGAGTATGATGCTGGGCGGCCAGCGCAATTTTCTGGTGGCTGGAGGGGCGGGGCTGGTCAGTAACGCGGCTCCCGTAGCGGGGCTCAAAGTTACGGTGCTGGGCGATGCGGCGTTGGTGCCGGAAGGAGGCTTGTCGGCTTACGGGCCGGATCCGCGCTACTTAAGAGTGGATTTCCAATACGGTATGGTGCTGAGTGAAGGCCCGCGCCACTTGATTTTCAGTATTCCAGGTGACATGTATGTGCTCCCGTGGGGGCTGACGCTGGCCGGCAAGCTCCCGCCGTCCATTAGTGCGGTGACGCCGGCTGTCGAGGACAACGGGCGGCAGGTGGCCCGTTTGAGCGGGACGAATCTCAGCGCCGCCACAGCGGTCTATTTTGACGGCGTACGCGCGCCGGTTCTTGGTTGGGAGGAAGCCACCAATGAGCTGGTAGTGGCGCCGCCACCGGCTCCGGGCGGCCACCGGGCAGTGGTGACGGCGGTCCACGGCGACGCTCAAAGCTCGCTGTTTCTGCAAGGCGGCGATCCGGCTACTTACACTTACCCTGATGAGGCCGGGCCAGGCTCTATCACGATGAATCCGGCCTCGCTGCCGGCCGGCGCCGAGGCGATGGTGGAGATTGAAGGCTCCGGCACTCATTTCGAAAACGGCTACACTGTGCTGGGGTTCGGCTCTCCGGATGTTGTGGTGCGGAGGCTATGGGTAATCAGCCCGACGCGTATTCTGGCCAACGTAATGGTGGCGGCCGGCGCGCCGCAAACCCTAACCCAGGTTAGCGTAACATCCGGCTTGGAGACGGTTTCCCTGCCCTACGGCTTCCAGATCAAGGCCGCCAATTCCGAGGTTCCCATCCTGAGCCCCACGGTCACGAATGCAGCGACGGGCCAAGCGCTGGTGTGCGCGGGCTGTGTTCAGCTCTTGCAGGTCCGGAACTTCGCCAACCTAGCGGCTACTGCGGGGCTGGCCATCACGGTGAACGGCGTGCCGGCGGCGCTGTTGTCGGTGAGCGAAAGCCAGATCACCTTCCAGACTCCAGAGGGGTTGCCCGTTGGGCCGGCGGTTCTGAAACTTGAGTCCGGCAGCGTGGCGGCGCAGCCGGTGGTGGTCATGATTGAACCGGCTCCGCCGGTGATCCTGGCGTCGGGCGGCAAGGCTTTTGTGACTCCGGGCGATACGGTCACATTGACGTTGACAGGATTGGACCCGGCAGGGGCTGAGATCCTACCGTCGCGGATTACGGTCTCGGTGGGTGGGGTGGAACATCCCGCATTGGCCGTGGCGGCCATACCCGGCCAGACCGGAGTCTACCTGGTGCAATTCGTCCTGTCGGAGAAGGTGGCGCCGGGCGAACAGATTCCCCTGCGTGTGTCGTTCGACGGGCGCATCTCGGCGCCTTCAACCATCACGGTGCTCGCTCAGACCAGCGAAAATCAGTAGCGCTGCGCCGATGTGCTATACTGGCTTTCGACCCACCCGAAGGGCCCGTAGCTCAGTTGGTTAGAGCGCTACCTTGACACGGTAGAGGTCACAGAT